>NZ_CACZDK010000022.1 GCF_902779965.1 Fibrobacter succinogenes
ATTCGTAATGGCTTAAGCTCTAATCTCACCCGCATAGCGGGTGGTTGTTAAAGCCGATGCTACGCATCGGCTTCTTACCTAAAGGACTTAATAAAAAAGGCTCGACATTTGTCGAGCCTTTTGCACACTTGTAATTAAATTACCTTCCGGCAGCCTTGCGAAGCATTTCCTTGCGCTGGGCTTCGGCAAACATCTTGGCCATTTCCATGCGGTTGTCAAGGATTTCCTTTTTCTTGGTTTCTTCCTTGCAGTTCACGCACTTAGTTGCGGTCGGCACAGCCATGAGTCTTGCCTTCGGGATCAGCTGTCCGCAAATCTTGCAGACACCAAACGTTCCGTTCTTGATGCGCTTGAGAGCTTCTTCGAGATAAACAAGGTATTTACCTTCGCGAGCCGCCAGCGAGAGGTTGGTTTCGAGCGAATTGATATCCGTTGCAGAATCAGCACCTTCAGAATCGCCACCATCACCGGACTGGTTTTTCTGGTCTAAAAACACGTTAGCCTTTTCGGACTCGCTCTGGGCGGTCACAAGCTCACGTCTCTTTTCCAAAAGCATATCTTCAAAAAACTTAAGATCAGCATCGCTCATCTTTACGGGTTTCTTCTCAGCCATATTAAACTCCTTCTTTGTGAGTTACACTGTGATAAGCACCGCTTTAAATTATCTTTTTTTTACAAAAAAGAACAATTTAAATAATATTTTTTCAAAAAAATTGTTGATAAATCCAGTAACTACTCTAAAAAATATCCACATTGAGCTTGAGACCATTCTTTTTCAAGTCGCTGAGCATGGTATCAAAATCGTTTCGCAAAGCATCAAAGTCCACTTTCAATTTAGAAGCCTCATCAAGGAACATCTTTGCCGAACCTTCGCTTTCGTCAAATTTAGTCACAATCGCTACAGCCGCTTCTTTCGAAGCGTTTGCACGTTCCATAAAGGCTCGTGCTCGATCTATGAATTCGCTTGCCTTTGAAGCGCTCTCGCCGCTACGGTCAGAAAGTTCCTGCAAGGAGCGTTCCATCTTATCGGTAACTTCGTTGTAACCGTCAACCAATTCATCTACGTAAGATTTCCACTTGCGAACATCGGCTTTTGTCACGCGAACAAGTTTTTTGGCCTTGTTTGCAATGCGGTCCATTTGCTTGCCCGTTTCACCCACAGTAATCGAATCCACAAAACTGGTAATCATTCTCTGTGCATCGCCAATGTCATTAACGGCGTCGGTCAAGTTCTTTGAAATTCCAGAAGTTCCCTCGTCATAGAGACCATTAACGGTATCGCCCTCGGCAACCAGCTTGCTAGAATTCCCCGTTATAATACTCATCTCGCGTTCGCCCATGAGCCCGGCCGTCACCAAGCGAAATTCCGAATTCACAGGAATTTTTGCTTCGGCGAGCACTCGCGCCTTCACATAGACAGCGTCATCCGTCAATTTAACATCGACGATTTCGCCCATGGAAACGCCACGGACACGTACAAGATTTCCCGGAGAAAGCGTACCAATGGTCTCGTATTTAACAACAAACGTATAGCGCTTGAAGTACGGGCTTGCCGGATGATAATAATAAGCAGCCATGCCGCACAGCACGACGATTACAACAAAAACAAAAATTGCAACAAAGTTTTTCTTGATTTTAATCCACAAACTATTCATAGAAAGACCAGCTCTGTGGATTGAAATCTAGTAAATCATCTGTAAATTCGCCTTTCGCCTTAGCCTTAATCTTTTGCAACAACGACTCATTGAACTCTTGAGCCACGTTCTGCCCGCTCATTTTCATGAGGGCGTTCATCGCAATGACTTCAGAAATCACGGTCATGTTCTTGCCAGGAGCCACAGGCAATACCACCTTCGGGATATTCACGCCCATGACGTTCTCTTCCATTTCGTTAAGGCCGGTACGTTCGTACGATACATCCTGGCGCCACTGCTGGAGTTCGACAATCATTTCGATCTTTTTCACCTTGCGAATGGCATGGATACCAAACATCGAGCGAATGTCCAAAATGCCTACGCCGCGGATTTCCATGTGATGCCGAATTAGCGGATCAGGGCGACCAATAATAGACTTACCCACATGGCTAATGTGAACAACATCATCAGCAACCATGCGGTGCCCGCTTTCGACAAGGTCAAGCACACATTCGGACTTACCCACATTGCTATCGCCCACATAGAGCATGCCCACGCCATAAACATCCACAAGGCTTCCGTGAATTACAGCATGCGGAGCAAAGAACTCGTCGAGAATTCTCTGGCTCATCTTGAAAAATTCAAAAGTATGGAGCGTTGTCGAGAATATCGGGATATGCAAACGATTGCACATCGCCTTGAGTTCATCATGCGGAGTCTGAGCGTGAGTCACCACCCACATCGGCGCACGGAATACAGACAAATTTTCAAAGATTTTTGTTCGCGCTTCAGGACCTACCGATTCCAGATAATTCCATTCCGTATGGCCAATTACCTGTATTTGCGTCGAACTATATACTTTGGTATAACCCGCCATGGCAAGACCAGGGCGGTGGATTCCGCCTTCTTCGATGCAAGCGTCCATGTCCTCTTCAGGACAGTGCGGCAGCATCTGCAAATCCTTGCCGTAGCGGATAAAAAAGTCCCGCACCGGGAAACGTTCCCGGTGCAGGATCTTTAAGTCTTTCAATCTATCAGCCATTACGTGAGTTCAGAAATGGGCTGTGCTCTATGATCGTTCTGCTTGTCGTTGGCCTTCTTGAGCTGGACCTTGATACGTTCAAGCGTTACATCGACTGCCTTACCCATGTTCTCTTCGTCGGCAGAAGCGACAACGACGGAACCTGTAATGTTGACAGAAATTTCGCAATGACGCTGGTGTTCGACTTCGTGGTCAAGAATAACAGAGGCACTAGTGATATTCGGGTAAAATTTGGCCAATTTGTCCATTTCTTCCTGAATGCGGTCCTGAAGACCTGCCGATGCGTTAAAATGACGAGCAGAAAACTGAATATCCATGATGAACCTCCGTATGTTAATGTTAACATTTATTAACGTTTAAAAACACTTTGGAACTTTCGTTCCGCAATTAAAGTATATACATCTTTTTATTTGAAAAATCCACAACTAATTTGAATTTTAATCAAATAATCGTTCCATTTTGGAATATTTACTAGGGCAAATTGCCCCAAAAACGTTTTTTTGGCGATTTTATCGTTTTCTTTGGTTTTTGGGCAATATTTTGAGTTCTTTTTCGCGGTATTTTGCCACTGTACGGCGTGCCACCTTGATTCCCTGCTTCAAAAGTTCATCACTGATGTCCTGATCGGAAAGCGGAGAAGACTTGTCTTCTTCATCAATGAGCGTCTTGATGGCATCGATAATCATCGCAGAGCCCACTTCTTCGGCATCCGGGGCTGTGCCCTGCTTCACACCAGAAGTAAAGAATTGTTTAAGTTCATAGATGCCATAAGGCGTTTCCACGTACTTCTGGTCGGTCGCGCGCTGCACCGTGCTCACCGCCAAATGGACATCGTCTGCCACATCCTGGAGAATCATCGGCTTGAGGAATGCGGGACCGTTTTCAAAGAACCCGCGCTGGCGCTTGACAATCGCACGCATCACAAGTTCAATCGTCGAGAAGCGGTTATCGACCGCCTTGATAAGGTCTGTCGCCTTCGCGAGTTGCGCCTTTACATATTCCTTGTCTTGCTTGGAAGCTGCCGGATCCGTTAAGATAGCCTTATACGTTTGATTGATGCGCAGCGACTTTTGCATTTTCGTCTTGAAGCAGACAACTTCATAATGGCCCTTCTTTTCGACAACTTTCAAGTCCGCATTAATAATATGCGAATACGAATGCGAAAGCTGGAAGCCCGGGTGCGGGCGTAATCGCGAGAGACTCGCGATTGCAGTCTTGACCTCATCGGCGGAGACGTTGAGGGCCTTTGCAATTTTGGCATAACGGAGCTGCAAAAGATTCTCGTATTCCTCTTCGAGAATGCGAATCGCAAGACTCGGGAAATTCGGAATCGCGTACGCCTGAATCAAGAAGCATTCACGCTGGTCGCGGGCGCCAATGCCGCTCGGCTTGAACGACTGCAAAACGTGAACCGCTTCACGCACTGGGAGGCTTGCCTCTTCAAGCACAAGTTCTCCACGAAGCACACGCTCGATTTCGTCGATGTACGTGTCATCGGACTTTACAATCATGGCTTCGGATGCGCTGTCGCGATTGGTATCGCACAGGAAGCCGTCATCGTTAATCGAGTTGATAAGATACTGGACCAACTTGCGGAAATGCTCTTCGGTCACACCGCATTCTTGCAACTGTTCCTGCAATTCGCGAGTGCCGTTCCAAAGGCGGAGCTGATCTTCGAGCTGTTCTTGCAAGCTTTTGCCTACATCCTTGATGGGGCGATCCCAATCTTCGTCCGGATCCTTGGAGCCCGAATTCAAATCGTTAAAGGGAGCATCATCGTACGATGTTCCATCGCCCAAATAGCTATCCCAATTCACGTCAGAAGAATCGCCGTCGAGATAACTGCTATCCACTTCAGCGGTATCGTCCAAGGAACCGCGAGCCATATCTTCGATATCTTCCGGATAATCCTCAGCATCTTTCGAGCGCGGGTCAAGTTCTTCCGGATCCTTATCGACGGGCGCTTCCAATTCATCAAAGTCGCCATCGTCCACTTCCAAAAGCGGGTTGACTTCAACTTCTTCCTTGATGGCGGTCTCCAATTCCTGCGAAGTTTTCTGAAGCATTTTCACGGACTGCAAAAGCGCAGGCGATAAAGTCTGCTCCTGCGTTTGTCCGATATTCGCTTGCATCCCGAGATTCATAAATCGCTCCTAATCCAAGCGGAAAGAATCGCCAAGGTAAATGCGACGCGCTTCCGGGTCTTCGGCCAGATGTTGCGAAGAACCTTCGGTAAGCACTTGGCTCTTGTACATAATGTAAGCGCGGTCCGTAATCGAAAGCGTTTCGCGCACGTTATGGTCAGTAATCAAAACGCCCATGCCGCGATCCTTGAGTTCCGAAATGATGGACTGGATGTCAGCAACAGCAATCGGGTCAATACCCGCAAAAGGTTCGTCGAGCAAGAGGAACGACGGATCGCTAGCAAGCGCACGAGCAATTTCAAGGCGGCGGCGTTCGCCACCAGAGCAACTCATGGATTTCGTCTTGCGGATGTGCGTAATCTTGAATTCTTCGAGAAGCTGTTCCAATTTCTTTTTGCGTTCGGCACGCTTCATGTCTTGCGTTTCGAGAATCGCCATGATGTTGTCTTCAACGGAGAGCTTGCGGAAGATGGAAGCTTCTTGCGGGAGGTAGCCCACACCCAAGCGGGCGCGCTTGTACATCGGCTTGTCCGTCATTTCGATATCGTCCAAGAAGATGTGGCCTGCATCCGGGCGGACCATACCCACAATCATATAGAACGTGGTTGTCTTTCCGGCACCATTCGGGCCAAGCAGCCCAACGATTTCACCTTGCGAAACTTGAATGGAGACATCACTCACCACCTGGCGGTGGCCATAAATCTTGCGCAGCTTGTCGGTGCGTATCGTGCTGACCAAATTTTTCACTGTGCATCCTCCGTTTTCACAGTTTCGTCCGCCGGCTTTACTTTTTCTTTCCGGCGATTGAAAAGACCTCTCAGCTTTCTTTCGTTCAAAGACTTTTGGATATAGGCCGAATCCGCTTTAGTCTTGGCCTTTTTCATATCCAGTTCTTTGCCAAAAAGCGAATCGAGTTTTGCCAAGGAATCTCTCTTAGCGTTTTCCTTGATGCGGTTCGCCTTTTCCAAATCGATGTATCGCCCGCTCGCGTTCGTCTTGTTGCCCATAAGCCTGAGCGACTTCACAGCATTTTTCTGAGCATCGAACAAGATGTGGATGGTATCACCGGTCGCTTCGTTTTTGCCAGAAACTGTCCTATCTTTTTTCACATAGAAATAAGTGCTCTGCGCCTTACCCGAAACAACCGCGCGGTCCATTCGGCCTTTTTTAAAATACAAATCGAGGCGGTCGCCGTCCATCAAATTTCGATATTCCTTCAAATCCGTTTCGTAGAAAAATCCCTTAGCGTTCACATTCACGTAAAGGCGTTCAATTTTACCTTTTTTAAATTCGCAATAGAGCGTGTCGCCAAAGGCTTCGGTCACGTTGCCGGGATTGCCGCGTTTGGGTTCTTCGTTCTGGACGCCGTGAGCGTTACGGATTACAAGTGCGGACTTGAGCATTTTGCCCGTCTCGTCAAGCACGAGGAAAATGGAATCGCCCGTGAGGTGGTAATTCTTCATGTCGCAAGTCGGGTGGCCCTTCATGCTAAGCCAGTTATCTTTGCGATTAAAGTAACCCGTATCGCAAGTGACGACCAAGTCTTTTTGCGTGAGCTTCACGTCTTGAAAGGCTTGCGCAAAACTATTCTTCTTGTCGAAAATGAGGGAACGCGATGAAATCGTTACCGTATCAATCGTACCATTCTTCTGCTTTTCGTACTGATAAAGTTTCGGCGCCATCGGAATTGTCACGATGTCTTCTTTGCGGTCGTACTTTAAATACTGACCGGTCATGAGATAATTACCTGCGGAATCGCCAGCGCTCACTTCGCCGGAGGCAATTGCAATTTCGCTCTTTCTCTGATAAGAGCCGTTCCGCGCGCGCACGAATCCAGACGGATGCGTGAAGAGGAAACCACCGCCACATTCGACCGTTTCGGTGTTGCGGTTCCAGGAAGCGCGCTGAGTCTTGAAGGCTACACTGTCATGGACAAAGTGGACATTGCCAGTCAAGAGGAGAGTTCCGCGCTTGCGGGACACATCGAGGTTATCGGCGTGATACATGATCAACGGCGAGGACTGCGCAAAAGCGAGAGTCGATGCAAGGAAGGTCGCGGCGATGAAGAGGAATGCGCGGAAATTCATCACGGGTTCCCTGCCTTTGGCTTGAGCGGGAGACCGCGTGGCGGAACATTCGGCTTCGGATTCTGGGAAGGAGACGAAGTAGGCTTGGCCGAATTTGGTTTTGCAGCCGGAGCAGGCTTAGCTGCTGGAGCCGCCTGCGATGACGAGGACGGCGGATTGTTCAGACGTTCCGCCTCAGCCTGTCGTTTGTCTTCATCCTTCATGCGCTTTGCCGCATCCTGAAAAATACCCGTCACATTCGAAAGAATTTTCCAGTTGTCGAACTGCGCATCGCTTTCAAAACCGACTCCCTGCAACACGTCGCCATCTTCGGAGACAACGCGTACATAGCTTGCAGTTCTGACCAAATTATCTTTCTTGTTCCAGAGGAGCGAATCAGCACGGACCGAGGCGCCCTTGGGAGTCAGCGCATAAACGTGACCGTAAGCGTAAACGTACGTGAATGTCATGTCGAGACTGCCGGAGTCCGCGCGCAAGAACGCCACGCGCTCGCCGATGGAATCGTAAATGTCCACGAACACCGGACGCACCGTCACAATTTCCTTGTCGGCCCAGCGTTCCAAATAAGCGGTTTTCAGGCGCCAGTTGAGCACGCCCTTGTCGTAGCTGTCGAGAAGCGTCGTATCGGTAAAAAGCATCTGCGGGCGCTCGACGCGAATCCAAGGCTTGGGTTCCTCGATTTCTTCGCAACCGAGGAAAAGCATGGCGCAAAGGGCACAGGCGAAAACCCCGCAAAGACGGGTCGCCGAGAGGATGTTCCATGATATGTTCTGCAAAAATTGTGCCACGAATACAAATTACAAATAAAAAGGGGCAGGAATTGGGAAATTATGCTTATTTTGCGTTGTTTTAGCCCTTAAAAACGAAAAAAAGTAAAATGACTTTCAATTTCAAATGTACATCATGCGGGAGGGGCCCAAGCTCGGAGTTGCGAAGGCCGCACGGGCCCCTCCCTGCACCCTCCCCATCCTTGGCCGACGCTTTTGAGTTTCAGAAATTATTTAGTAGAAAAATTATTTTTCTACTAAATAATTTTAGATATATAATAAAGGTCTAATACTAATGGCATATTCGAAAGGAGTGTAGTACAATGTTATCCGTAATAGCAATTGCACAAATCGATGCTCTTTATCGAAAATTGCTCTCATATTCAAATGCATCAGACGATCTTATACAAAAGCACAATGAATATGTAAACAACAAATACGGAGACATTAGAATCACACAAAAAAATAATAACAACAATGATGTTGATTTACCGTTTTAAATAAGAGGTCTAGTATGTCCACTTTGCAAACGAAAACAGACAATAAATCAAACAATAACGCAATTGAATTATCTCTTGAAAAAGCAATCGACGATACAAGAAAGCTAGAGAATTTACATGGGCCTTTTTCTTCAGCAAAAGAAGCCCTAGCCTCTATGCTAGAAGATTAATCTTGTACGACAACGCAATCATATTCAGGATGACACACAAAAAAAGCGAGGAACATCCTCGCCAAAGATGGACCTGGGTCTTTCGACCAGCCCACTTGTAATTTACCAAATTCTTTGCTAAAAATCAACATAGAGAGCATATTCCAACTTGGAATACCGTCTGGCGTTCCCCAATGGGAAGTTTTTGCATTTTTTCGCACAAAAATAGCCTGCTTTATAAACTTTTTAAGCGGAATGCTCTTTTTTGAGTTATTTTTTAAGCGAAAAAGAGTTTAGCTCTTGTTCTCTAAGCGAAATCTGCAAATTTCAAGTATTCGAGGACAAGGCGAACGCTCACGCAGATATGCCGTTTTGCGGTGTATCTCGGTTTGCTGTACCGACTTCTTAGTCGGTCTTTGGTCGTATGACCAAAGGGCAACAGCCCTTTTGGGGCGTGGGGCGTTTGCGTTTATCGAATACAGGCATTGCAGAGCCTCGCTTAGGTAAATTGCAACGATCTACGCCTTTTTTGTATATCTGCATAATTGGCGCAAATCTTTGACGAACAGGGGAAAAACTCTAGGCTATACGCCTAGTGGACTTTTGCATATGCAAAAAACATCGTGCTGAAACCCGCGCGGCATGGTGTTTTACAACCTGCGGGGATTTTATAAGGAGAAATAATATGGCTATTGCGCTTGTGAAAAAAAATGGTGCTTACTACGAGGTAATCGATGAAAATGGCTATGTACTTTTTTCATGGGTGAAGGATGGTCTGCATGGATATACAAGTTCGACTGTCACCTTTAAAAATGGAGCTTATTTGGAGACGTATAACGCAGAGGGTGAACTCATTAATAGCGTTTTGGAGTGAGTTCTGGTGAAAAAAAAGAGCTTAATTAACATGACTCTTTTTTTATTGTCTAATAAACGGTTAAAGCCCTGCACTTTCTGTGCAGGGTAGTTCATTCAAAACAATTTACCATATCCGTAAAGGAGTAAAAATGAATGGAATACTTACCTTAAATGGAGTAGAAAAAGCTTCCGTTTCAAATTTGGAATTTGAAGATCTCGGTGTTCCTAATACCAAAATAAAGGGGGTAATAAATTCTCCACACCCTTTCAAATCTTCATCAGATCTTTTGAGGAAAGATGGATTCAATATAACTGGCATCCAGCTGGTCTTTTCATCTGTAGTATTCGTGAATATTCAAATAAAAGATGAAGTCTGGTATTTTGAATCTATTGGTTCCTTTAATATACAGTCTGAATCCAATCCGAGAGCAACTTTGAAAGACATACAAAATAATGTACAAAATTCTGAAAATGCATTTAGATTAAATTCGGAACAGAAAGATCCCCGTCGATTAACCAACATTGATTGGAGTAAAGATACTCCTAAAACAGTGGAGGCATGGAAAGCTCTTTCTCCTGAAGAAAAACTTGACTGGTCGATTTGGCATGAAATCAAACTTCAACATTTATTTGCTTCGATTGCCATTCTGTTAGAAATTATTTTGGCAATTGTAGCGATCGTTTGTTTGGAAACTGGTGTAGGCATGTCAATACTGATTTGCTTGGCAACCTTGGCTCTTGCTATCGTTACAGGCGTTTTCAGTAGTTTTTTGTATCGTGCCCTGCGCGCTTGTGTAGCAGGTGGTTTGATAGGCTCAGTAGTTGCCTTTATTGTTTTGGCGGCGACATCTGAGGGAACTCTTCGTACGCTGCTAATAATTTTAGGCTATATTGGAAGCATTGCTCTTATGGGTTCTATGGAAGCGAAGGGTGCCATTGGAAAAAAGATTCCTGATTTTCCTGGGCCAACGGAACCCAGTCTTATAGAAGACATGAAAGAACTTCGTAAGCAATTTAAGAAAAATATGCCGAAAAGAACTAAGAAACCGAAAAAAAGTAAACCATCTGAAAACTTTGGACAGTATATGGATCGTCAGGTAAAGAGCGCCGAAAAGATGAAAGACACTTTCGGTTGGTAAAAAATGCAACAGGTGGTAGCTTGGTTTGGGTGGGGTGATGGCATTGGCGCCCTAGCGGGTGTCAGTGCCGTTTTAACTATACTCGTTGTTATTGTTCCTGTTGTTATTGGAATGTTGCTTTCTAGTTTGAAACGACTGGAAATTAAAATGATTGCTGTGTTTAGTCACAGTCTAGTGCGCTTTTTCATGCGTTATGTCACGTTCCCAGGAATCGTTATTCATGAATTATCGCATTTTATTTTTGCCGTAATTACGGGTGCTGAAGTTCGGGATATAAGCTTTTTCGAAGACGATGACGGTCGGCTTGGACATGTAACAACTCACGCTCGTGGGCCTTGGTTTATTGTTGCAATTCAATATACTCTAATTGCTATAGCTCCAGTGGTTGTGGGCCTGACTTTAGGATTTCTTTTGCTGCGGTATATTTTTGCAGAACAACATTCTTTGGGGATGAATATCGGTTTGTGGTATTTGGTTGTTTGTCTTATAAATCATTCTACCATGAGTAAATCCGATATTGAAGGATATTTTCGAGGCGTGTGGATTTTTATAGTTCCTTTTTTCACGCTGTTTTTGATGATGGGAATATATGCTTAAATTGCAGGTTATGACAATAAAACTATTGACAATTGTTTTCTTACTAGTGATTCCTCTTTGGGCTGTTGTTATTAAGCCGCCCTTTTCGAATAGAGATATTCTGATTTATCTTCAGAATTCAACAAGGACCAGTACTGTAGCGGTTCTCAGTACGATGCCCATGGTTGTTGACGGGAAATACAAATGCCCTTACATTGGTTCTGTGTATGGTCCTATGGACAAAGATTTTACCTGTGCCGATGCATTTGTCTATCATCTAGTAAGAGTAGCTGCAAACAATAAAAAAACTTTAGACTGTTACTATGATTACGACCAACTTAGCGGCGGTCATCCTGTTTCAGTCCCAAATCAAAAGGAATGTCCCGACATTCTTGTCAGCTATGCTGGAATGAAATTTTTTGCAGCCGTTTACTTCGATGAACTTGATGATTACCGACTGTATTACTACGATATGGAAATTCCGAAACAAGTTTTTCAAGGAGATCTTGAAAAATTCCCTAAAGTACAATCACAAATACTGTATCGGCAAAAGCACATGCAAAAAGATAAGCCTAAGAAAGAAATTGTTTTTTAAGTGCATTAGGATTTATCTTCCCATAGGGGGAACACACATAAAAATGAGACCCCGGCACGGTGGCCGGGGTGACAATGTAATTCGAGAATTTACTGGGTCCTTCCGCCTACGGCGTCAGGATGACGCTATAAAAAAGGCGACCCCGGCATGGTTCGGCAGGCTCACCAACCTTAGGCCGGGGTGACATTGTAAAGGCGATCCCGCAACAAGTGCGGGATGACAATGCTAATTAGCCTTCGCGGCCAAGCATGAACGCCTTCTTGTTGCCTTCGTGGAACTTTTCAGCGAAGAGCTTGTTCAAAGCGACGGTCCACTGTTCGACGGTGAAGTCGAAGTACTTGGAGAGCTTGCCGAGCATGGCGACGTTCAAAGCCTTCACGTTTTCGAGCTTGGAAACATCGATGTCAGCCGGCGTGAGGAGCACGCCACCCTGCTTCATGTAGGCTTCGTTCACGACAACCTGCGTTTCGTCAAAGACGACGAGGTAGTCGGCTTCGCCGGTCGGGATCATCGGGGACTGAACTTCTTCATCCTTCGCAAAGCGGACGTCAGAAGCGATGGAACCGCCGCGCTGGCTCATGCCATGGACTTCGGCCTTCTTCACGTCATAACCTTGTTCGAAAACAAGTTCGGCCATCACGTCACTAGCCTTGATAACACCTGTGCCACCGAGGCCTGCAAATTTAACGTTAATTACGCTCATAATTATTCAACCTCTCTATTAAATGTTTCCATTCTTCTTGGCAGCGGCTTCTGCTTCGGCGAGGGCCTTTTCTGCCTTTTCCTTGTTAGCCTTGTCCCAAGCGAGGATGCTCTTGAGAGCGAGAATGCACGGGCTCTTCGCGACGATGAGCGTGAGTTCGTCCTTTTCAAGGGATTCCTTCACGAGGCGCTTGAATTCTTCCGGTTCCTTGACCTGGTTCACTTCGTAGACGTTGTCGAAACCGGCGGTCTTTGCAATGGCACCGTAGTCGAGCTTGTATGCCGGAGAGTGGTCGAGGTGACGGCCCGTACCCGGATGTTCCTGCTGACCGGTCATAGCGGTGATGCTGTTGTCGAGAATGATGACGACGTGGCCGGTTTCCGGGCGGTTGTAACCCGCTTCCACAAGACCAGTAATACCGCTGTGAACAAACGTAGAGTCCCCAATCACGGAGACAACGCGCTTTGCCTGTTCGCGCGGGAGCACGTTGCGGAGGCCGATACCCATACCGATAGCGGCACCCATGTCAATCATGTAGTCCATGGCGCTAATCGGCGGAAGAGCGGCGAGCGTGTAGCAGCCGATGTCACCGGAAACGATGCAGTCGAGTTCCTTGAGAACTGCGAAGGAGCTGCGGTGCGGGCAGCCCGGGCAAAGCATAGGCGGCTTACCCTTGACCGGAACCGGATCCGGGCTCTTGTCGCCAGCGATAATGCGGCGGACGCGATTCACGTCGAGTTCACCAAAGCGGAAAATCGGGTCAAACTTGCTTTCGCACTGGATGCCTGCGGCCTTGATGTTTTCAGCAAGCCACGGGTCGTTTTCTTCGATGACCATGAGGCGCTTGCCTTCGAACTTCTTCGCGAAATCCTTGATGAGCTGCATCGGCAGCGGGTAGGTCATGCCGAGCTTGAGGATACTTGCTTCCGGAGCGGCTTCACGAACGTGGTGGTAGCTGATGCCGCTGACGATGATACCGAAATCAGCGCTGCGCATTTCGACCTTGTTCGGGCCTTCGGCAACGTTCCAGGCTTCCATTTCGTCCATCTTGGCGCGGAGGCGACGGCCAGCCGGCTTGGAAAATCCCGGTACCATCACGTGCTGGGCGATATTGCGTTCGAAGTTCGGCACCATAGCCGGGAGTTCTTCCTTCGGCACGACGATAGACTTGGAATGATCTACACGGGTGGTCATGCGGAGGATGACAGGAATCTTGAACTTTTCGCTCGTCTGCATGGCGATGCGGAAGAAGTCGTATGCTTCCTGAGAGTTGGATGGTTCGAACATCGGGCAAACGGATGCCTTCGCGTGGTTACGCGTATCCTGTTCGTTCTGGGAGCTGCCCTGACCCGGGTCATCGGCAACAATCCACACCATGCCACCATCGACACCCGTGTAAGTTGCAGTATAGAGAACATCACTTGCCACATTCAAGCCAACCATCTTCATGGTGACAACACTGCGAGCGTGACCAAAAGCGGCACCGAGAGCAACTTCGGCAGCGACCTTTTCGTTCGGAGCCCACTGGGCATAGCCACCCAGTTCAGAGTAATCTTCCAAGATTTCGGTGGACGGAGTTCCCGGATAACCTGCGGCAAGCTGCACATTGCAATGACGCATGGAAAGGGAAATGGCTTCGTTACCCGAAATCAGCATCTTTTTCGCATTTGGATCAAAAGCTGGCATGATATTCCTTTTTTGTTTTAATCGTTTTTTAAACGAACGCAAATATAGAAAAAAGGATTGCGCGGGATCCTCGCCGATCCTTGCAACAACACGTTTGGACTACATTTTCGTATTTATCAGTCGTAATCCAACACATCGATGTACTATCTAGCAGCCATTAAACAAAAAATCTACAAATCAACACACTCAGCAAAATTGGTCTCGACCACTTCCTTTTTTGCTATATTACAACCAAATGAATAATGAAAGAAAAACATTCTACACCTTTGCTGTTTTTGCAGCACTATTCCTCACCGGATGCGCATCTATCTTTTTCTCGACTTTGAATCTACAACATGTCACTGTCGTGGCTGATGACGATGACGCATACGACTTTTATGTAAATGGAATCCTTAAATGCGAAAATACGAACGAGTGTGACTTTTACCGTTCCACGATTTCGCGATGCCAGTTGACCATTGAAGCAAAAATCGACGAAGTAGTCTTGGGCACGGAAAAATATGGCTACTGGAAAGAATATTCCTTCATCGAGCAGATGTTTCGAAACAAGGATGATGACGAAAAGGAGAATAAGTGCCCCGAGGGCCTCTTCAGCGGGGCTCAAGCGGTTGTGAAAATCGATCAAGAAACAAAGAAACGCGAGAGTGCCGCCAGGGAAAGGGCATGGCTTAAAAATTCTGATACACAGTGGGAGGCATCCCCTCACCGTTCAAATTTTGCAAAATAGGGTCTAATAAAATACTATTATTCCTACAAACCTTTGGAGGTATTCATGATTGTTTCAGATTTTAGTGAAAACATCAAGTTTGTCGGTGTGGATGATCGCGAGATTGATCTTTTTGAAGGGCAGTATAAAGTTCCCGATGGAATTTCTTACAATTCTTTTGTGATTTTTGATGAAAAGATTGCTGTGACGGACTCGGTCGATGCACACAAAGTATCGGAATGGTTGCAGAATATCGAAAACGCATTGCAGGGCAAAACGCCCGACTACTTGATTGTCCACCATTTGGAACCCGACCACGCTGGCGGTTTTCTCGAATTCATCAAGAAGTACCCGGACGCAACTATCGCCGCATCTGCAAAAGCGCTTGCGTTCATTCCGCAGTTCTTTAAGCTCCCCGAAGGCACAAAAACGCTTACGCTCAAGGATGGCGACACGCTTTCGCTCGGCAAGCACACGCTAAAGTTTATCGCAGCCCCGATGGTCCATTGGCCCGAAGTCTTGCTCAGCTACGATGAATCCGAAAAGCTTCTGTTCTCGGCAGACGCATTCGGCACATTCGGACTTTCTGGAAAACTCGGCGAAGACTGGGTCAGCGAAGCGAGACGTTACTACATCAACATCGTCGGGAAATACGGCATGCAGGTACAGAGCGTTTTGAAGAAGCTCGCCGGTATCGAAGTCAAGACGATTTGCCCGTTGCACGGTCCCGTTATTACGGACAATTTAAACTTCTACATTGACAAGTACAACACTTGGAGCAGCTACACGCCTGAAACGCAGGGCGTGTTCGTCGCATACGCAGGCGTTTACGGTCACACGGCAGAAGCCGCAAAGAAGCTCGCCGAATCGCTCCGCGAAAAAGGCGTTGACGTGACGATTATGGATTTGGCCCGCACGTATTCTTCGGAGACGGTCGCACAGGCGTTCCGCTACAGCCATCTCGCCGTATGCGCAACAACGCTTGATGCAGGCCTCTTCCCCGCTGCCGAAAAGTTCCTCACGCACATCAAGGCGAAAAACTACTGCAACCGTAAAGTCGGCATTGTCGAAAACGGCACTTGGGCTCCGATGGCCGCAAAGAAAATGCACGAGATTCTCGACACGCTCAAGAACGTGACATTCTGCGAAACGACGGTCACGCTCAAGTCCGCACTCGACGAGACTTCAGCCGCGAAGCTCGAAGAACTCGCCGTAGAATTCGCGAAGGATTTGGGGAAATAGAACTTAGTTAGCAGAACTTAGAAAAATTGTGCAAAAAAGTCGGCGGAAGCCGACTTTCTCGTTTTCAGAGCAGGAGGTGGTAAAAGCTATTCGTAGGAATCTGATTTGACTTCGCTCCATTTGGCGTTATTGCCGATGTTGCGGATGAGGCGGAAACCGGCTGCCTGTCCCCCATTGTAATTTGACATATAGAATCCATAGTGAATCCATTTCCAATAAGGCGATGTATCGTAAGAATTGCGTACATAAATTTTTTTGACATAATTATCCCCACCCTTTAAACAAGACGGTCGACCTTTAAGAAATCGAAAAGGATTTTTTTCTTCAAATAAAACATGTTCTTCAACAAGACCAAATATGTCGTATAGGCCATATCCATTTGGAAGCAATTGTCCCACGGGTTCTGAAACTTCAAATTCTTGCCATGTGTCAAATCGAGCGTATTTGGAAGCTTCTTCAAATGTAACAGAAGAGTCTCCCCAAGGTGCACTATTTTTTTATCTCCGCCACGAGCAAATATCATCCATTCATCATAATAAGGAAGCCTATATCCATCAGATGATTTATCTACAGTAACTTGGATTAACCGGTCTTTACTCTTACTTAAATCAAAAAAGCCAATAATATAATGACCTTTTGATAAAATTTTTTGTTCTTCTTGTTCGTCTGTTTTAGAAAATTTATAATACGGTTTTAGTCCTTCTCTAATGCTACGTGCGTTTGCATACTTCATCGCTTGTAGCAAGAAAACTGTACACGCAGCAGTATCTTTGGGCATGCAATTTTTGTTTCGTTCACTTCTTTTTTTCCTTTCCATCCATTGATTTGCGTATTTTTGAAGTCTTGAATTTGCAAGAGATGGTTCCATAGAAATCGAATCCCACATTAATTGTGTGATTTCACAGTTTGTTACTGGGTACTTATCTACTAAATAAGAACCTGTAACTGATATAAGTCTTTCAGGATCTTCTTCAACTGGATTGTTGCTTATTATCCGTTTTAATACAGAGTCTTTTCCTCTGAATTCGTTATAACCTATGAGAACCTCTTCATTCTTGAAATCCAGATACTTCATCCCGACCGCTAAATTGATTTTGTGGAAACTATCAGTGTCGAAAAACTTCACATTGATTGTGCTAACACCAATAAGCGTTGGAACTCGAACTTTCAAACAAGATTCACCAAGAACTATAGAATCTAGCGTAGTATTCCATACTCGTACTTTGGAGTCTATGCAGATTTTTACAATTTCGTTTTTTTCAACTTCAAGCCAAGTTTCGGCTTTTAATGAATCACGTTTTAAAGCGATATATTTTTCCTTATCCGAGCAGGCTGTACAAAACAATGAACAAGCAATGCAGAAAAACACACATAAAGCCGACATTTTTATTTTCAAGATATTCATCAAAAACCATTTATCAACTATTTTAAAAGTTCATAATAAAATCTATCCGTACTATCTTTTATACATAAAATAACAGCATCTTCATAATTTCCGGCATCGTCTTCGTTTTTCGTGAACAGCAACGGTTTTCCTTTTGAATTGGTCATCGTCTGATATATATAATAACCTTTCTCCTCGCCATTTCTATAAAGCACAAGATTCACCGGTTTAAAATCGTATGGAGTTTTGTCTTCTTTCCAAAGGTTCAAACGAACTTTCAGCGACTTTTTTCTAGTCTTGGGACTTTTTTTCACATAGACCTTGGCAACTCTCGCAAAATTGCTATTCGCAAAATAGGAACGAATCCAATCGTTTGGGATAGCATTGATAAGCGGAATCGCGGGAATTTCAGGAGCTACCGTTCCGTTTTCTTGAAGATTCCCATATACAATATTTGAGGAAGTCACAGAAACCAAGCCCGTAAGCAAAACTTTGCCTTTACGTACAACAGCAGAATCAACTTTCGGTTTGCTATCGGTTCCCAATATCAAAGGCAAAGACTCGACAAGAATTTCGCTCTTATCTATTTCCACTTTACCTTTTTGCGATGAACTATCAGAATTTGATTCATCCGTTTTATTTTCGTTCCATTTGGCGTTATTGCCGATGTTGCGGATGAGACGGAAACCGCCTGGATAACCTCCGTTATAATTGGGTTCGTATAAACCATAGTTCGCATTTTTCCAGTCAGTGGCTTCATCAAAAGGATAATCATTAGGATTTTTTTTGATATGGTTGTCTCCGCCCTTCAAACAGGAAGGACGGTTTTTTAGATAACTGAAATGGTTCTTTTTTTCGAAAAGAACATGCTCCCATACTAGTCCGAAAATATCATATAGACCATATCCATTGGGTTTTAATTGTCCTACGGGTTCTGACTTGCCAAATTGCACCCATGAGTCGAATCGAGCGTATTTGGAAGCTTCTTCAAATGTTGCGGAAGAATCTCCCCAAGGAGCTTTGTTTTTTTTGTCACCACCTCGAGCAAACATCATCCATTCGTCATAATAAGGTAGTCTATATCCATCGGAAGAGGAATCAATAGTGACTTTGATGAAGACATCTTCGTGGTCATGAAATGAATAAAAACCGGTGACAAAATGACCTTTTGATAAAATTTTAGATTCTGAAATGAATGCTTTTGAAAACTTGTAGTATGGTTTTAGTCCTTCGCGAACACTGCGTGCGTTTGCATACTTCATTGCTTGCAGTAAAAAAATGATGCTTGCTGCGGTATCCTTAGATATGCAATTCTTATTGCGTTCGCTATTTTTCTTTCTAAGGGCCCATTCTTCGGCATATTTTTTTAATCTTCCTTTCCCAAAGGAAGGGTTCGTTGGTATGCTGTCCCACATCAATTGCGTAATCTCGCAGTTTGTTACGGGATATTTATCTACTAGGTACGATCCTGTTATTACCTCTAACCTTTCCGGGTCTTCTATTTTCTGATATATCCCTGTGATTTTGTTATACCCTAATAGCACTTCTTCATTCTTGAAATTTAAGTACTTCATCCCGACCGCTAAATTGATTTTGTGGGAACTATCAGTGTCGAAAAACTTCACATTAATTGGATAGACTCCTATAAGCGTCGGAACTCGAACTTTCAAACAGGATTCACCAAGAACAATAGAATCTAGCGTAGTATTCCATACTTGTACTTTTGAGTCGATGCAAATTTTGACGGTCTCGTTTTTCTCAACTTCGAGCCAAGTTTCGGCATTTAATGAGCTGCGGTTTAAAACGATATATTTTTCCCTATCTGAGCACGCTGTACAAAATAGTGTGCAAGCCATGCAGAGGAATATACCTAAAGCCGATATTGTTATTTTCAAGACATTCATCATAGTCAAACCATCCGCTATTCTAGCAAGTCATAATAAAATCTATCCGTAGACTTTTTAATGCACAAGACAACGGCATCATCGAAATTCCCGATATCATTTTCATTTTTCGAAAACAGCAATGGCTTGCCTTTTGAATTTGTCATCGTCTGGAATACATAAAAACCATCTTCTTCGCCATTTCTATAAAGCACGAAATTCACCGGTTTAAAGTCGTATGGAGTCTTGTCTTCTTTTCGCATAAACAAGCGAATTTTCAACGAGTCTCTATCGGTCATGGAACTCTTAATCACATAAGCCTTGATGACCCTCGACAATCGGCTATTTATAAGCGTTGATCTTTCCGTAGCAGAAGGAATCGAATCCATCAATGGTATTCTAGGGGATAAGGGTTTAACAAATCCATTTTCGCGAAGTTCACCATATACAATACCGGAGAACGTCAAAGGAACGGATTCTGTCAGCAAAACTTTTTCACCAGAATTTTTATCCGAGCATGCAACGCAGAAAAAAACATATAAAGACAACACTACAGTTTTCAAGATATTCATATAAACACCTCCCAAATTGATTTTATAAAAGCAACCTACAAAATCAAACTCAAGAGAAGCGGCATTCTAAATGAATTAGTGTGTAAAATTAAATTGTATTTTTTTCGTTTTACAAGATGCAAAAAAAGTCGGCGGGGCCGACTTGTGCGTTAAAGAATGTGACTGGATCCCATCGCAAATGTAGATACTAGAAATTATGGATCCCCTACGCTACGCTCCGAGGATGACAAGATGCATGGATTGCTTCCACCACGCTTTGCTCGTGGCAGGCTTGCTATGCTCCTCGCAATGACGTTCGCCAGTTACTTTTTGCCTGCGAGTTCTTCTTCGAGTTTCTTGTTGCGGCTATCCTGCATTTCGCAAACATTCTTGAGGTTATTGATCTCGGCGTTCTGCTTTGCCACTTGCTCCTTGAGATCTTCACACTTGGCAGCAAAGGTTTGCTCGGATTCAATGCGGCTGTTCAGCTCTTTGCGGAGACTATCTACAGAATTGCGGAGCTTTTCAACAGCATCATCGGCATCTTTCAAAACCGGATTATCGCAAGCTTCGTTTTCTTCACAAGAACTGCACTTAAAAAACTTCTTTGTAACCGCAACCGTCGCAGCTGCACCGAGAATGGCACCGACCAAAAAGCTATTCGTTTTCATGGTCAAACTCCTTTTTTTACATATCCGTCTAATAATATCCATAAAAAAAGAGCAAAAGTCAAGAAGATTTTTCGCCCAAAACGTCAAAATAGCGACAAAAGCCTCAAAAACAGTCTAAAGTTGCAAAGCATTTTTTAAATTCTTATATTGCGTACAGTTTTTTACTAAGATTTATGGCAAATCCACTTTATTCAGTTCTTTCGTTTACTTGCGCTCTGGTGCTGCTGATTTTCATGAATCAGTTCAAGATTGTATTGGACAAAAGCGAAAAAACAGACAAAGACTTTTCACGTCTTTCAAACTGGGTGACTTTTTTTTGCATCCAAGACGGAATTTGGGGCATTTTCAGCAGTGGAACAATCCTCAATCCTTACTACTTTTTCATTTCATCATCTATTTCCCATGCAGCCGCGGCCATACTGGCCTACATTTGGTTAAGTTACATCCTCAACTTTATCAACATCGAGCGCGACAAAGCAATCCCAGCCAAGGTACTTTCAATTCTGCTAGTCATTTTCCAGATCGTATTACTTGTCATAAATTACGAATCCAGATTTATTTTTGACATCTCGAACGATGGCGTTTACGTCGCCCGCTTAGGCAAGAATCTTCTCTACTACAGCCAATACTTCACGTTCTTCGTCATCGGGCTTTTTACAGCATACAGAACCACACACGCCACAAATGCCGGAGACTGGCGCCATTACGCTACAGGATTTTTATTTATTCTTGCGCCGGTCCTTTGTGGCCTGCTCCAAAAGGTGTACCCGCTAGCGCCCTGCAATTCCATCGGATCGATGCTCGGGTGCTGCACAATCTATGCGTTCTTCATCTCAAAGATTAGCAGAAACAGAGACCTTTCGCAAAAGGCGGTTATCATTTCAGGGCTTTCCGCCGATTACGACTTGGTCGTGTACGTAAACATCACCAAAAAGTTCGCAACATACTTTCAGGTCAGCGAAAAATTCGCTCCGCTCCTTTGGGAAGGCCGCAACGCCTCAAGCCTACAAAGTTTCGACAATTTCATGAAACGAATTTACGTGCCCAATGAATATTGTGAATTTATCGAAAACTCAACTATCGAAAAGTGCGCCGAGATTTTGCAATCCGCCCCTTACTATACGATTCCGTTTCTTGCCAATATAGACGAGCAAATCGAGCATTGCCGCTTAAAAATTGCAAGCGATAAAAGCAACTCAGAAGCGTTTATTATAGGAATCACCAGCGTAGAACAAGAATACCGCCTTATAGAAACGACTCAAAAGCTAAGGAAAGACCTACAGCAAACCCAAATCATAGCAAACCAAGATCCGCTCACAGGTATCGGGAGTGCTGCCGCGTTCAAGACTATGAGCATTCTTATAGACAAACAGATTAAAGCAGGGCGCAGCATCAAATTTGCAGTTATAGAATGCGACGTCAACAACCTGAAATACATCAACGACAACCTCGGGCACGACAAGGGGAATGAATATCTCCAAAACTGCTGCAAGGTTTTCAGTAACGTATTTAGCCAGAATTCAATATTCCGCATTGGCGGCGATGAATTTGTCATCGTCCTATATGATGCTCAATACGAAAAGCGTACTGAACTTTTCAAAAAGCTCAAGCTGTCGATAACCGACAATTCAAAATCACCAACGCAATGCGTTTCATTTGCAGCAGGAATGTCTGAATACAACAAAGAAACCGACAAGAGCATCAATGATGTTCTCAAGCGTGCCGACACGCTCATGTATCAAGACAAAATCAAGATGAAACAGGGGCGTTAAGATTCCCGCCTGCGCGGGAACGACAACTCACGAGATGGACTCCGCCCCAAAACAAGTCCGGGGACAATATAATGCACGAAAAAACCCCGAGTCGCATGACTCGGGGCTTTTCAGCGGGAAGAGCGAGATTCGAACTCGCGATAGGATTAAGTCCTATACGTCCTTAGCAGGGACGCGCCTTCGGCCAACTCGGCCATCTTCCCATCTTGGTTTTTACATAATGCGAGCCGTTTCGCAGGACGCAGCCCCAAAACTTTTATATTTTGTAAACCGTTATCAGTCAACAAGTTACGCAGAGCATGAATAAGTTCGTTAAAATTACAGTCGCTTTCTTTCTCGTAGCCCTTATTTGCTACATTCCCTTTTATATAGTCGTGTTCAAGATTCTCCCCGAACGCGATCCGGACAATCTTTTCAACCGTTCCACCATTTTGCAGGTACTCTCTGGCGAAACGCGCGTTTTCTATGAAGACGGCGAAAATCTGCTGGGAGCCTTCTTCGACGCCAACCACCGCGTGTACGTTCCCTATGGTGATATCCCGGTAAACCTCATCAACGCCCTTATCGCCGCCGAAGATTCCCGTTACTGGAGTCACAATGGCTACGACCTCAAGGGTTTTATGCGCGCCATGGTCAACAACATCAAGGCCAGGAGATTCGTCCAAGGCGGCTCCTCGCTCACGCAACAGGCGGTCAAGAACATTTTCGGTCGCGAAGAACGCAGCATCAAGGAAAAGCTCAAGGAATTTTTGAACGCGCTCCGCATGGAAAAGCATTTTTCCAAGGAAGACATCCTGGAATTTTATCTGAACCAGTTCCACGTTTCGGGCACGGGCAAGGGCGTTGCCATCGCCGCGCAATACTTCTTTAACAAGGAACTCAAGGATTTGACGCTTGCCGAATGCGCATTCATTGCAGGCTCCGTCAAGGGACCGTTCAACTACGATCCGTTCATCCAGCGCACCGAAGAACGCAAGCAAAAAGCAATCGAACGCGGAGAAACGCGACTCAAGTATGTGCTCGGACGCATGGTCGAAGAAGGCTACATCGAGCAAGCCGAAATGGACTCGGCGCTCACAAAACCGTTGGAATTTAACCACGGCAATTTCCGCTTTACAATGAGCACGACGCTCGAACGCTTGGAAGAACGCCTGGACAGCGACTTTTTCCACGATTTATTCAAGGAAGAAGGCATCGAAGACTGGCGCAAGGCCCAGCTCGAAATCACAACAACTTTGAACGCCAAATCGCAGGACGCGGCAAAACGCGCTTTACAGACAAACATCAGCAACCTGCAATTGCAACTGGGCGGTTTTGTACTCCCGAAGGCGCAATTCGCAAACCGCGCCCGCAACGCCCGCAAAGGCGATTACCTCTACGGCGCCGTGGATAGTGTTTTCTACGACTCCACGGGCAGGCTCCAATCGCTCAAGCTCAACTTCGGGCAGCTCAAAGGCATTGTCACAGAGCAAGCGGTCAACGATTTTGCAAAACTCGCCGGCGGCGACGTGAACAAGATTCTCGCCACCCAGCTCAAGCCGGGCGCCATTCTCCTCGTGAGCATTATCGACGAAACTCCAATCGACGGTTACGCCCCGTGCAAAATTGAAACGGAACCGGTACTGCAAGGCGCTCTAGTCGCTATCCAAAACGGCAAGGTGCTCGCCAGCCAAGGCGGATTCCACAACACCGGATTCGACCGTAGCTTCAAGGCACTCCGCCAGCTCGGTTCTAGCTGGAAGCCCATTCTTTACGCACTTGCACTCAAGTACCACTGGAACTACCTCGACAATCTCGAAAACGAATTCAACGTTTTCCAATACGGCAACCAGTTCTACTTCCCGCGCCCGGACCACAAGAACAAGGGTGATGTCGTAAGCATCGCCTGGGCCGCCACGCGCTCCGAAAACATTGCAAGTATTTGGCTTTTAGAACATCTTTTAGACAAACTCTCGGACAAGGAATTTGAAGATGTCGCACGCCAAAACGGTTTTGCACGTGAACCGGGTGAAGAACGCATCCGATTCGTCGAACGTCTGCGCGATAAATCGGGACTCATGATGAAGGAAGAAGTCAAGCGCGAAATCGAATTTACGAAGGCACGCGATGCACTTGTAGAACGTTATATGAACGACGGCAAGATTTTGCAAGCTCGCGCCGTGCAGAATTTGCGCTACGGCATGTTCAACGATATCGGGCTAAAACAAGCAAAGAGAGACCCGAAGGTTACAAAGTACGTCAACCACAACTTCAAACGTTATTCCGAAATTTGGCGCGCTCGTGAAATTCAGGAGCTCGACCCGGATGAATCCGCAAACTTGCAGCCGCTCGATTCCGTACAGCTTATAGACAACTTCACTCTCGCTGACTTTAAGCGCTTGAACGCCATGATCGAACCCGTCGATAGCGATGCCGATTACTACGATATGGCGCACCTACGCTATTGGCCGGATTACCGCCGCGCACTCTCGATGGCCGACTACGCACGTTTTGCAAACGAAATCGGTATCCGTCAGAAATTGCAGAAAGTGTTCAGCATGCCGCTTGGCGTGAACGACATTACACTTGCCGAAATCAGTACCGCCTACCAAACCATCCTCACGGGAAAAATTTTCAAGTGCAAGGACGCCGATTGGACAGAACCGTGCTTTATCAAAGAAATCCGCAACCGCGATGGGCGCGTTATCTTTAGAAATAAAATGGAATCCAGAAAAGTGCTTGACGACACTGTAACGACTCAGGTGGGCGTAATGCTCCGCTCCGTATTTACAAACGGTACAGCGCACAGCCAGCTCAAAGCACTCAGCATCAAGAATCCCGAAGGCGCCGCCAAGCTCCGCTTCCCAGTGATGGGCAAGACGGGTACGACAAACGATTACAGGAACGTGGCGTTTTTGGGTGCACTCCCGACATACGTCAAGGAAAAGAACGGCATTGCATTGGATAGCGTTATCGCCATCGGAAGCTATGTGGGCTTTGACGACAACAAACCTTTGAAATCAGGACGCACACGTATTGCAGGCGCTTCGGGCGGTCTCCCGCAATGGGCTACATTTGCAAAAGAAGAAATGGACATTATCGGGCTCCCGAAAAAGATTGACTTCCTCGACATTTCGATGCTTGCCACAGGCGAAGTTCCGCTAATGCTAACAAACGAACGCGGAGAATTGACCGTAGATCCGATGACCGGTGAAGCGCTCGTGAATGGCGAAAAGGGCCGCCCGCTCCCATGGATTGATGTACCAGGATTCACGCCACCGCAAGTGCAGAAAATCGCCGCAGAGACAATTGCAAAATCTGGAATTGTCGTAAGCTTGCCGATGCCGCAAACAGAAACTGTTCCGGCAGAAAATGCACCGCACGGAACAACGCCTGATTCCGCAGCCGTTTCTGCACAAGGAACCACAACGTCTCAGCAAGCCATTCCGGCAGATGCAAGGCCAGTTTCAGAAGTCATGAAGGCAGATTCCTTGAAGAAAGCCGCAGAAGCAGCGAAGAACGTTCCTGCAGAAACGCAAACCCCGCAACCGAAGCCGGCCGCAACACAAGCGCCACAAACGGCAACGCCAGCAGTCAAGGAAATCCAGCCGCCCAAACCGCAGGCCGCCATGCCTAAGGACGATGATTGGGATTTACCGGAAAACTTCAACAGCAAAAACGCATTCGTTCCTATCGAAGTTGATACAGAATAGAATATTCGAAAGTATAGCGAAAACCCCATAAACGCATCAAAAAGGGCAAATAACAGAAAAAGTTAAGAAAAGCCACCCGTGACTCGAATCACGGGTGTTTTATTAAATTGCAATTCAACATATATATTTCAGGTTACCCATAGAATAGAGGTAACCCAATGAATTTTTTGAAGAATATCATTTTTATATTCTTACTAACAAGTTCACTTCTTTGCAGTGCCAACGCCGCACAAAATCATCAAGTTTCCTCTAAAGTCGAATCAAAGCTCGACAACATTGATTTTTATAAAAATTCCGTCGCCAATAAAACAACAGCCCAGCCTGAAGAAAAGGGAATTGTTCTTGGAAGCGAACTCACCGTTTTCGGGATTATGTGCCTCATGTCGGCAACAGCAAGCCCTACCGAAGCCAAAGACAAATCGAACAAGAAATCTGCAGAAAGCATTGGGGATGCCATGGGAAACGCTGTAGAAGCAGGCGCGCTGACTGTCATGGGAGTCATTTGCACACTCATCGGGTTACCTATTTTGATATACAATGGATATAAATACAGCCAAGCACAACAAGACCAAAAACAGGATGAACAAAAAATAACCCTCGAAAAAAGCAAGCCTCAAAAACAATTTGCGCAGTTCATTCCATCCTTATAAATCCGATAATAGTCCATTTCATCAAAAAGGCATATTCTTTTCTGTAGCATCGTTTTTCTCAAAAATAGATCTACTATTTCTGACATTACATATTTTTAACAAGAAAGGGGAGCATCATTATGATATTTTGCAAAAATACCATTTTCGCCTTTTTATTAATAGGGGCGCTTTTTTGTTACAGTCATGCGGAACTGTATCCGGACGAAGTAGTTCTTGATACCAACTACAACGAATCTTCTTCATCAAGTAAAACCGGCATAGTCATAGGAAGTGTCCTTACTGGCTTAGGTGTTGTTTTTTTCATCTCGGCCGCAGTTTATACTCCGGAAAAAGAAGAAAACACCTCCTTAAAAGACTGTTTAAACAACAATAGTTGCTCATTAGTGGGAGACTTAACCGTTCCTGTGCTCGGAGGAGCTAGTCTACTCTTTTTACTTATTGGAGTTCCCATACTAATATACAACATTGGCAAGAACTCTATTACACCAAACCATCCTCTAATGAACGAAGATTTTGTGTATTCTCCAGAGCGCTACAAGCCTCAAAAAAGTTCCGTACAAATAAAGTTCACCCCAACCGTGAATTTTATGAAATCTAGTGCAGGATTCAATGCGACTCTAAGATTCTAATAAACTTTCAAATTAAGAAGGAGGAGTAATAAAATGAATTGCTATAAAAACATCATTATCATGCTATTACTCATCGGTTCGTTATTTTGCAATACATTTGCTACAGAAAGCGAGCCTGATCCTCTTAAATCGGAGACAGAACTAAGCCAAAACAATTCCAAAACAGAGATTGATAGTATCGCCGTTTATGAATATTTAATTAGAGAATATAGTGAAGACGCTTCATACGCTCAAAATATTGTTGGCATGATTATTGGACTTCCTTTTACTATCGCAGGATCCGTAATTGTCATTGGCGGATTAGCCTTGATATCATCGGGCAACGCCTTAGCAGGAGTTATAGGAGTCATTGCAATTCTCATTTGTGCATCTCCAGCTCTTCTTATAGGAGCACCCATTCTTATATATAATTACAAAAAATATAAAGTTCACAAAAGAAACGCCGACAAACGAGACGAACTTCAAGAAGCATTAGAGCAATACAAGCAAAGGCAACACTCTATACAAGTTGTAATTACTCCTGTTACAAATTTAGAAAGTTCCAGCATTGGCTTAAATGCGACTTTAAGATTCTAATTAATGCCTGCAAGGATTGTCTTTTCAATTTCGAAAGCGCTAGGCTTGTCTTTAGGCGTAAGGCAGGGGCCGGTACCGTAGAGGTGGCGCATCATTTCAAATAACGTGTATTCGCGGTTAAAATAGCCAATGTCAGGATTTGGGCAAATTGTGACCGGTTCGAGAGTGCGAGCGGGCTGCGAGCCACGAGCAACGGCAACGAATTCCGGCTGGTAATGGAGCGAGGGATTTTTCTCTCGGATTTCTTCGCGACCCGCATTCCCGAGGAATCGGCAAATGCACTCGCGTTCTAAAGTTTCGCGACGGAGCGCATTGTACCTCTCATGAATTGTATGGATTCCGTCGGTCGCTACGCTCCCTCCAGAATGACAGCTCATTTGATTGCCAACAGGCGTAATATTAGTGCAATAAGAACTGTATGGATCCTCCTTCGGAGGATAACAGCAATTGTAACGTTTATCGAGGTCTGCCGCCTCTCCAGAATGGCAAATTGCGCGAAGTTCATCTTTTTCCAAAGTATCGATTTCGGCTAAGCGCTGCATCACGTACTCGCGGGAAGCCCGACACACGGGGTGATCAAAACCTGAAATTTTTTGGCAAAGGTAATGCTGACGGCACGGGAATCCCGGTTTCAATTCCGGCAATCCAGACTTTTCATTTTCAGGCGCAAAAAATTCTTCGACCTTTTTACGGCAAAGTTCTGCCGCAGTAGACGTTCGCAAATTCACAAACGGAATCCCAAGCGGAGACGCATGACTGATATAAACGTCTTCCGGCGTCGCAGCCGCAAGCATGCGGCGGGTGGCTTTGTCCATGCTTGTCGCTTGGGGCACGAGCAAGAACGGAGTTCCAACGCCCACGCCATCAATCCCAAGCGACATGATTTTCTCGATATCCTCGGGGGTGCAAAGCCCACCCTGCGCGGTAATCCGCGCAGGCGCCGTCGGCGGAACAATTCCCTGAACCGGCGCATTCGAATTAACAAACTGCGCGGCAGTTCCACCCGCAGAAAAAATCACATTTTCAGCAGACTGCGCAAACTTCGCAATCATAGCACGCGTTGTTTCGAAAAGTTCCTTGCGCTTTTCAACAAATTCTCGAACAACATCAAGCAGCAACTTTTTCGATTCAAAGAACGCATGGCCACCGCAGTTCACGCCCGATTCAATGCGGTATTCGTAAACTTCTAAACCCTTCTTCGCCAAATAGCGCCCTTGCACAAGCGCCGAGCGGTAATCCGAAACTTTCAGAATAATCTTCTTCGTTGGCGCTTTATCACGAGTTCTATAAAAATCCTTATACTTAGCGATTTCTTCGAACACCGCCAAGTTCACGCCCGCACTCAACACAAGCGATCCCTTGACCTTCGAAGCAGCAAAGCCGCGCACAGCATCAAACGCCGCTTCATCGTGATTGAGGCTCACCATGATGTTTGCCTGGATTTCGCCTGGTTCCATTTTTTCGGTAAGCGCCGCCTCAGCCGCAATCCGAGCAAGTCCCGTCTTTGCAAAAATGCCGTCATACTCTACGCGGAGCCTTGAATCTAACGGCAACATCAAAAAATAAAGGTCCTTGTCGCTACCGCCATCAAAACGTTCCGCACAAAGTCTCGTAAACTTGCGGTCCACTTCGTCCGCCACAAAATCCAAATACGAACGAATGCGCCCAATGCGAGTCGTCTGCGGAGAGCCCAAGTCAAGGCCCAGGCGTTCTGCATAAGCCATGCGGTATTCTTCGAGAAGTCCATCGTCCACAAGCGAAATCACGGAGGTAATGCCCAAATGCGCCACGCGAATCGGCGTATCTGCCGTATAGCAAATCCCCATGACCGGGATGTGAATTTCGTGAACCATGACCCTCGAAAACCTCGCGAATACCCAAAATGCGATGGACAATATAAAAAAGAACTTAGAACTTAGAGCTTAGAACTTAGAGAAAATATCTAAGTTCTGCCAACTACGGCGAAGCCGGTACAACCACGCCCATGCTAGGGTAGATTTCAAAGCTAATGGAGCCATGCAAATCCGTGCGGTAAAGTTTCGTCGAGTCTTCTAGCACAACGTTCAATTTACGAACAACAGATGGTGCCGGGTGCCCATAGCGGTTCCCCGCTCCAACGCTTACAAAAGCGTACTTCGGAGACACTTGCGATAAAAATTTTAGCGTGTTGCTCCCCGCCGATCCATGATGCCCCACCTGCAAAAGTTCCGCCGAGAGCGTCGGGTTCATCTCAAGTAGTAGCCGTTCCCCCACCGAATCCAAGTCGCCCGTCAACAGCAACTTGCCAACGCCCAATCGTCCAAGAAACACCACGCTCGCCCGATTCTCGCCAACTCGCGTGTATCGCGTTGGCCATAGCACATCAAACCGCGGGCATTCATCAAGCGCGCATCCCGCCCCTGCAACAACATCCCCGCCAGCAGTCATGCCGTTAACCCCCTCCCCAAAACTAACGCTCTCGCCTCGCAATAGCGTATCCACAAACGTCCCAAGCGTTCTCGCTACCCGCAACACGCTATCGCAAAAGAAACTGCAAGCAGTATCCGGCCCCACATAAAGCCGCCGCACAAAAACGCCCCGTCCGGGGAGTTCCATAAACCCGCCAATATGGTCCCGATGGAAATGGCTCAGCACCACCCAATCCAGCGTATCTACCCCGCGCGCCACAAGCGAATCCACCACACCGACCGAATCTGGCCCGAAATCGTACATTGCATACCGCCCGTTCCACTCCAAAAGCACGGCAAGCCCCTGCCCCACATCAATCGCCGTAAGACGCATCGGCGCCTCCTCCGCTGCCGTTTCGCTCACGTACATGCAGCCGCCAATAATCGCCGACAACGCCACCACAAAAATCCACAAACGTTTCATAAACATTCCTTTTTTAAGATTCCTACTTATATAACACGTTTTTTTCATGGATTTGGCCTAAAACAGCCTTCATAAAATTCAACTTTTTTACAAAACCCCCGTTTTTTATTATCTTTACGGCCAATTGAGGTCACTATGCAATTACCTAAGTACAAAAAGAAGAAACGCATCAAGCTCAAAGTCTGCCAGGAACCCGGTTGCGGCCGCGAATTCTGGGGTCACCCGATTGCGAAGTATTGCGAACTGCACCGCGACATCAAGCAGCGCCAAAAGCAAAAGAAAGACATCGAGAACATCGAATCCAAGAACATCATCTTCCGTCACAACTACACGGAAGCCATGGACCTCGAATTCAAGTGCTGCCTCGATGGCTGTGACAAGACCTTCACGATCCGCATTTTCCCGAAGCAGTACGTGTACCCGCGCTTCTGCATGGAACACAGGAACGACTTTAAGCGTGCCAACTTCCTCAGAATTATGCAGAAAAAGTAGTCGCTACGCACTAAAAACAAATTTTTTAGAAAAAAGTTGCTGCCATCCCTTGAAATTTGGGATGGCTTTTTTATATTTGGTCTCGCTACATGGTGGATGTAGCTCAATTGGTTAGAGTCCCAGATTGTGATTCTGGATGTTGCCGGTTCGAGTCCGGTCATCCACCCGCAAAAGTCCCGCGATTATTCGCGGGATTTTTTTGTTTTTTACAGTACCGAAGAAAAAGGCCCGCAACACAATTACGGGGCCTTAGTCTTTTGAGGTGCAAAGTTCGAGATCTAGTTTTTCACGCAACGGACATTTTGACCGTTATACTTGCTACCGCGATACATGTACGCCTTGGTATAGATGTTGTTCATATTCATGTATTCGGCTTCATATTCCGTATATTCGCTGGTGCTCCAGAAGTAATTATCAGTGGAGACCTTTTGATATGATCCTGATTCAAGTCTTCTGCCGACCGGTAGCGCCGTAAACCCATAAGCATCAATGCCGCGACCTTCCGCAGAAGGGCCCCATCCACTCAACGATTTGAGATTCCGGCCTGCAATTTCGCTATTGCCCAAGGCGACAATCAATTTTCCCAATTCATGTCGCGTCGGCAAGTGCCAACCATCCGGGCAAATTCCCTGCACACTGCGTGCCAGCCCGCACTCTTTGCCATAGCCACACACCAACGGATTAGCCGTATCCGCAGCAAGTGCCGCTGAATCGATTGCAGCCATCCATGTGTAATAGCGCCCCGAAACCTTGCAATACTTTTCATCATCATGGTAGCACCAACTTTGTTTCTTCAAGATTGGCATCTGGGCAGTATCGGCATAGTTCAAATTTTCGGCCATCCACACTTGAGAATAGTCCTTTCCCTCAGGCGCAATTTTCACGATTCTATACACCTGTTTATCGCGCGGGTCAATCATCGTGTCGTATTTAATATTTGGATTAAAGTAATCTTCCTTGGGGATATCCCAGTCCCAATTTTTCGAAGCAATCAAGCTACTGCTAGATTTGGCTTCACTGCTGCTTGAAACGGCAGAACTGCTGCTGGACTTCGCGGAACTGCTACTCGATTTTGCAGAGCTACTGCTGGACTTCGCAGAGCTACTGGACGACGCCGCAACAGGTTCGCCCTTCACGCAACGGACACTTTGTCCATAATACTTGTAATTCTGGTATATATAAAATTTGGTGTAAATGTTGTTTATATTCGAATATCGGGCATAATCGGCACTCTGTTCGGTGGAACTCCAGTAATAAACATCCGAGCCCACCTTTTCCCAACGAGTAGCAGAAATCCTTCTTCCAGTCGGGAGCGCCGTAAAGCCATATTTATCCGTACCGTTGTTGTCAGCCGTTCCGGCGTAGTTCCACCCGGTCAAAGCCTTGAGAGAATCGCCAGCTACACCAGCATTTCCTAACGCCACGCTCAACTTGCCCCATTCATCGATTGTCGGCAAATGCCAGCCATCCGGACAAATTCCCTGGATACCATGATTAAGTGCACATATCCTGCCATAACCGCAATTTAACGGTTCCTTCGGATCATTTGCCAAAGCAACTGAGTCAATTGCAGCTGCCCAGGTGTAATAACGGCCACCCACCTTGCAGTTTTTTTCATCATCGTTGTAGCACCAGTTGCTGCCCTTCAAGCTTGGCGTCTTGACACTATCGGCATAGTTGAGATTTTCTGCCATCCAGACTTGAGAATAGTTTTTGCCTTCAGGTGCAATCTTCACGATTTTATACACGTGATTATCACGCGGGTCAATCATCGTGTCATACTTGATTTCGGGATTCAAGCGAGCGGACTGCGGCACGTCCCAGCTCCATTCTTTAGGGATAGCCGAACTAGACGACTTTGCATCATCACGCAAAGCAGACGAAGACGATGTGGACTTCACACTACTACTCGACATTCCGACTTCCTTGCCGGAATCCTTCTTGCTGCTGCTCGATTTAGACAAGCTAAATTCCGATTTCATGGAGCTGCTAGATTCTATTTCCGAGCTGGACGAAACATCGTCTGCACCCGTCACCCCCTCAATTTCAAGTTCAGCGCACGCCCAAAACAACGACGTACACGAGACAACTGTCAGTAATTTATTCCATTTCATAGATTTCTCCTTTTTTTGAAAAATGTTCCCCTTAGCGAATGACAAATCCGCCATTCGCCATATTAATTTCAAAACTTATTCAAGCTATTTTAAAGAGCGCTACATTTGCTTCGCTAGTCTTTTACGCAACGAACACTCTGTCCATAATATTTTGCGCCTTGATACAGATAGAATTTGGTGTAGATGTTATTCATGTTCGAATATTGCGCTTCATTCGCACTATATTCTTGGGAACTCCAATAATAAACATCAGAACCAATATTACTCCAGCTAGTATCAGAGACTCTTCTTCCAGTCGGGAGTGCCGTAAACCCATAGGCATCCACGCCGTTATTATTTTCCGTCCCGGCATAATCCCAACCGGTCAGCGCCTTGAGGCTATCACCGGACACGCCCGCATTCCCTAAGTAAACGCTCAACCAGCCCCATTCATCACGGTTCGGCAAGTGCCAACCGTCGGGACAAATTCCCTGTATGCGTTGTTCGCCAATTTCGCACGTTTTGCCATATCCGCAATCTAAAGGAGCAACCGTATCAGAGGCAAGCGCAACCGAGTCAATCGCCGCCGCCCAAGTGTAATAGCGGCCGCTCACCTCACAATATTTTGCACTGTCGCGATAGCACCAGCTTTTACCCTTCAAGCTCGGAGTCTTGACGCTATCATCATAGTTCAAATTCTCTGCCATCCAGACCTTCGAATAATCCCTTTCCTTCACTTCGATTTTTACCACTCTGTACACACGCTTGTCGCGCGGATCCACCATTGAATCGTACTTGATATTCGGATTAAAGCGAGCAGCCAAAGGCACATCCCAGCTCCATTCCTTCGTCACAACATAGCCCTTCACGCAGCGGACGGACATTCCATCATCCCTGTAGTAGTCAACTTCATCCGCTTCGTCGTTTTGGTATTTCAAGAATATGTAGTACGAGCGATTTTTTCCGTACTCTGTAGAACTCCAGAAATACGCACCACCATCACCACCATAGAAACTTTCATTGGTACTCCTGCCACCAGCAGGCAACGCAGTAAACGAGTAATCATCCGTGCCGTTGCCGTCTTTTATCCAGCCGCTGGCTGACTTGAGTTTCTTGCCCGCTGTAGATTGTCCGCCGACCGTAGTGAACAATGTTTCAAATTCATCTATTGTCGGCAAGTGCCAGCCTTCAGGGCATGCTTTATTCGCAGCAGCCCATGAGTAAAGGCGACCGTACTTTGTACAATATTCAGCGGAATCATTATAGCAGTAACTAGAGTCTGTTTCAAAGTTCAGGTTTTCCGCCATCCACACCTGATTACCGATCTTGACCGTCTTGTATGTCTGACCGTCGCGGGCATCCGTCATTACATTCGAGTCATTAGTTGACGAATCGCCCACAAACTTTTCTACGACCTTTTCAAAATCGGGAATTTCGTTTGCGAATCCCCAATTTTCCATATTCTTGCGAATTGAATCCATCACATCCGTCGCCACAGCATCTGCAATCCAGTCGGCAATCGCTGTTTTCGTATCGGAGTCGTCCCACTCGCCACTTTTAGCAAAGGAATCGCTGAACTTATCCAGACGTTCCGCAAGCGTTTTCACATCGACATCGCCTTGCATCAACACACTTATAGCAAGGAGCGTCGCATCTGCATCGCTTGTTCCAAAAATATCCAAGCTTTCAAACTCCGTCGATTCGCCCGCCATGCCAAACGCAGCAAGTACATCGTTTTCAGCCAATTCCTTCGCCTTGTCGAAAGCCTCGCCCTTTTCTGCGACATAGTACATCACGCGCTCGTATTCCAGGTTCGTAAGCAAGTTGACATTCACATACGTACGGTCCTTGAGATTCGTCAACGCACGGAGCGTCAATTTATCCGAGACCTTCTTCCCTGTCATTTCACTACGGTATTCACCAGTGACTTCAACAACAGCACAAGTCGTCGACAAGTTCACATTATTAACAACAAATTCACCCATATTGTTTTTGACAGAACCCTCAAAAATTTCATCCGTGAATTCCATCGTCTTGCAGTCAATTCCCCGTACCGTCACTTCAGAACCCTTAGCAAACGGACCCTTCTGCGCCACGCCAGCCACATTCAGGTCAGCAATGATGCCTGCATCATCCGAAGAACCGCCCGCGACTTTGTCATCGGAGCATGCCGAAAACATCGACACAATGGCAAACACCAACGCGAAAGTAAAAACATCCCTAAACATTCTAGGCTCTTTTCTTTTCATTTCCCTCTTCCTTATTTTTTAAAGTCTTGTTTGCAACTTCCAGATTTTCGCTTATCGGAAACAGTTGCAAGTTCAAACGGTACACACGCTGCGTTTCGTTACTTTCCGTAGCAATCGCAATAATGCGGCGGCGAAATTCCAAAAGTTCCTTCTTGATTCGTTCGTAAGAATCTTGCGTCAGTCCAACTACAACTCCCGACATAGAGCGTTCCGCAAGCGGCAAGTCCAATGCCTTCACGGCAAGCTCGCCCATTTGGCGCTGCAAATCTTTTGCAGCAATCGGCACCGCATCCACGGAGCCCATCGATATGGACTTATCCGTCTGCACATAATTTCCATTACGGTCTTTTTTCAGGAGGTTCGCATCTTCCAAAAAATCAAGCGTCTCAACGGCTTCCGCTGTAGAAATTTTCGGCTTGCACGCACGCGCCATTTCGGCAGGTCTTGCACCAGGCATATGCGGAGCGAGTTCACGGAGCAACGGATTTTTCCAGGACTTGTAGTAGTCAAATTCTTCGCCACCGAGCACACGAACCTTATGAGCCCTCGCCAACGCACAGCGTTTTTCGAACGCTACCATTTTCGCCTCGTCCCCTTTGGCATGGGCGTACGTTACCATCAAAACAAAATATGTCTTTTCAAATCCGGCAAGTCCCATGGCGTTCGCAACTGAACTTGCGGCACTGATGCTCAGATTCTTTTTTCCTTCAGCAACATACTTCAGAAAAATTGCCGATGCAAAACCGGCATTCTGAGCAAACTCACGCCAAGTAAAAGCGGATTCGCGTTTGCGTTCATCATAGTAATCCTGAATGAACTTGCGATAATCTGTATATTCAACAATCGCCTTCATGATTACAAATATAGCTTTTCAATATTATTAGAATACAAAAATTGCCGTTTTCAGCATAATTTTTACGTTTTTAGCCATTTTTAAACTAATTTCACAAAATTCTAGAACACAAGATGTGTCCCTGGGACACAAAAAAAGACCCGCAACCAAGTGCGGGCCTATGATATCGTCAATCAAATAAAACTTTTAAAATCTATTCTGCTATCATCATTTGAGCAGCACAGTTTTTTCGACAGCCTTGCCGCCAACCTGCAAAAATCCGATGTAACGCCCGCGAGCAATTTCCGCAGCATCGAGCGTTTCGAAGTAGCCACCCGCAGCACGACGGCCAAGGTCGAACGCCCGCACAACACGTCCCTGCATATCGACGAGCGAGAACTTTACATTACCCGATTTCGGCAATTCGTAGCGAAGCGACACAAGATTTCCATTGAAAGCAACATTAAAACGACCGCGAGATTTCTGTGCAATCAATTTTACGGAGCCATTCAAAGTAAGCTTTGTCTGCGCAGCATCACTCCAAAGAGTATCGCCCGCAAATACAATCCCCACGCGATAATCAATATTGAAGTTCCCTGAAGCGACAGCCCCTGCCTTTTCCAGCGAATCAAGGCGTTTTTCGCTCGTTGAGTCGAACTTGACAACCAAAGTATAAGATGGATCGAAGACAATCGCATTTTTCTGCAAATCAGCACGAACCGCACTAACCTTAAACTTATCTGCATCGTACTTCAAGTCAACTTTACCTGCATAAAACACGTTTGGCAAACCGCGCAACATCGGATAAGTAATTCCTTCCTTAATATCCCAAATTGATTCAAAGTCAAACCCAGTAAAATTATTTTTCGTTCTTATTCCGATAGAATCAAGAGCTTGGCCATAATATTTTTCATCTTCGATATAACAAAATTTTGAAGATGTTTCGAAAAATACGTTTTCAAACGTTTTTGAATCATTCAGGGCGTGATAATTAAATTGACAGGAGTTGCTAGCAATAAAGCTATTCTTGATACCATCCTTCTCATTTTCAGGTCTATTGGTATAAACAAAATATTGCACCCCTATAGCATAGCAATTTTCAATGGATTTATTGTTTTGATTGACAAAAACATCGTTTTCATGTCCAATGATATAAGCTCTATCAATAGTCCCATAGTTTTCGTAAACCAAAGCTTCTGTTGAATCAATCATAGCGAACGATTTTATAATAGTCCCCTTGTTGGTATCCACTAAGCCGCTTCTTCTCCCTCCATGGAAAATAAAGGCTCCCGTAGTATGGCAGTTTTCTATAACGCCGTTATTTTTGTAAACAAGGGCTGCACCACTTATGGAACCTTTAGCAACAGTAGTCGAACTGTTCACGATAGTTCCATTATTCTCGAAAACAAGACCCGCTCTTTCTATAGGGCCTTTTACATGGACCGCATTAACAAGGCCATAATTTTTTTGAGCAAGTATCCCAGATACGCGAGAACTGTCCGTAAGCACAATGCTCAAGCTGTCAACTTTCGCTTCTTCGCCAATCGTTCTGAACAGTCCCACATTACCCATATGCAAATTCTTTATCGAATAGCCATTTCCATGGAACACGCCCGTAAAAGTCGATTCCCCATCACGATCGTACAAAGCTCCAAACAGCTTATAACAATTATCTCGATAAACACCAATAGTCGCAAATCCATGCCACACAGAGCACCGAGAAGACCCATCTGCATAATGTATATAATACTCTTCATTTAGCGATGCAGACGCATCAATGTCATTTGCAAGGCTATAGATTGCAGACATTTTATATTTTCCATAACCAATAACCTTTAAATCATCGTATGTTTTAACAAGGAATGGATCCTTTTCTGTACCAGAGCCTTTCATTTCATATTTTAATTCACGCTCACCATCTCGTACAGGACGGACATCTGTACCAGCCCAAATAAGTCGTGGATAATAATCTGCATCTTTTTTTGTCCATACATTTTCAAAATCCCAGTCCTTATACGAGGAAACATCCAGCATTTCTGCGGTAGTCAAAGCTTTACCAACAGAACTTTGATTATACTGCCAAACTTCCTTATCGTAATAAACAGAAGTAAAAGTGGAGCCCGAACTAGAACCAACTAGATTTCCCGTTTTAGAATTCCCCTGTACATGACTAATAGCATAAAGGTTTTTATATGTAGATGCAGAATCTATTCCAGAAAAACCTCCAACATAAGATTCGCCTGTCACCGTTGCCATAGCAATATCATTCATATATGAAGCTTTTTGAGATTCTCCAGCAACTGCCCCTACATATTTTTCGCCTATAGCATTTCCATCCGCAATAACTAGACTTGCGGAGCCACCCTTTTTGGAACCAAAAAGCATCCCAACATAACTATTTCCTTGAATCGTAGAATTAAAAATCCACACACGTTCAATCGAGGCTCCCTTGTCAACGCCAGCCAAACCGCCCGCATAGTTTTTGCCCTTGATAACCAAAGAATCCAACATCAAGCCCGTTACCTTGGCCGTCGGCGAAAGCGAACGGAAAAGGCCCACAGAATCTTCATCTGGACGATTGATATATAAGCCTGTAATCATTTTATTATCGCCTATAAAGACACCACTAAATTCAGGAATCGGTTCAAAGCCCTTGCATTCCGTTCCATCACTGTTGCAGTCTTCTCTCTCATTTTCCCATACATAAATATTATCTGTAAGTTTGTAATAAAGGTCTGTTTTGTACTCATACTTGCCAATATACTTGAGGTCATTGTAACGAGAAATAAGATACGGACTTTCTTCTGTACCTTCACCAAGCAAGACATTTACAGAACCATCATCAACAAACTTTCCGGGAAGCACCGCATCCGTCCCCTTGAAATAAGGATACGACTTGCCTTCCTGAATTGTCCATACGCCATTAAAATCAAAATTCTCGAACGAGGCCTGATGCAACATCTGCTCACTTGAAAGCACAGTTCCTTCAGTCACATTCCAATTATAGGCATGAACTATCTGCGTCAGGCCGCCATCATAATACAGATTTTCAAATATGCCATCGTGATTGTTGATATGATCCCCTATAACTCCATTTAGATTGTCTTTAGGACCTTTTAAGATACTTGCGGAATAAACGTTGTACACAGTATCACCTATCAGCAATCTAGCATTAGCTCCACCGATAGCGCCACCAACATCTTCATGGCCTTTGACTACACTCACAGCATACCCATCTTTAAGATAAGAGGCAAAACAGCCGATAAGGCCTCCAACATTCCTCGCCCCCTTGACAGAGCCCGTGCTACCCACCTTGAGAATGCTGTCTTTATATGCGGCACCAATAAGACCACCCACCTGATCATCCCCTTTAACATTGCCATCATACGAAACAACATTACTTATAAAAGATTTCTCTATTTGACCGCCAAGTACACCTGCATATTCCCCACCACTAACTTTTGAATTTTTGAAGACAAGATTTTTTATTGATGATTGACTTGCAAATCCGAAAAGCCCTGCATAAAATTGGTTTTGCGTATCGACAGTCAAACCTTCAATAACATGATTATTCCCTTCAAAGGTTCCCGTAAACGGTTTACGTTCTTCTCCTATAGGGGTAAAGTTTGAGGAAGAAGCATCGATATCTTCGACAAGTTCATAATTTGCAAACAACGGATGACTCATGAAATTGCCTATTTTTTTAAGATCATCAAAAGTTGCAATTTCAATATGGTTCGGCACCGCCATATAACTGATCGTTCCCCAAACTGTATCGGACTCATTGGCGTAACCGATTCTATAACTGTAATAAATGGAATCCTTCGCTTCGTTCAAACGAACAAGTTCCAGCCACTTACCAAACAGTTCGTAACCGACATCTTTTTCAGCGGCAACTATAGGTTTCTCTTGCCATTTCGCCGCTTTTGTGGGGACAGCGACAGCAATAATATTTGCGGTAGCCTTTGCATTTTTACCCAAGTTCGCCAAATAAGGATAAGACTCGCCTTCATCAATATTCCAAATGCCTAAAGTATCTCTTGTACCAAGCTCATAGAAATCGCACGTTTCATAAATATCAAATACAGTTCCTTCGTATTCTATTTTAAAATTGCATTTTGACATGTTTTCCCAGCCGACAAAACTGGACAAATGCTTCATGGCAGAATCCGAAAGCCCAATACCGACCTTGCTCGTATCAATTCCAGCCAAATCAACATTCCAATAGCAACTATTTACAGAATCACCCTCGCTAAAACCGCTGACATACAAATACGCAGTATCCCTATCATCGGGCAATTCAATCTTCCCGACAGAATAGCTCCCATAAATCGATCCCCAGTTACCGCCAGCAAAACCACCAATTTCCATATACTTGTTTCTCAACACCTTTACAGAGCCCGTAGCATACGAATATTCAATTTGTCCACCGCGAGAATTTTTACCGACCAAGCCACCAACAGTTTCATACCCCGTAACATTTCCCGTCGCGTAAGCTTCGGATATTTTAGCCTTATTCAATCCAACAAGCCCACCAATACATTCCGAAAAGTATCCCTGATTAAAGGACATGATATCAACAGAGGCATAGCTCAGCTCAACAAAGCCATCTTCATTCAACCCGACAAGGCCACCAATGTTCGACGCAGCCTTTTCAACCTCAGGAACAATAATCCCCATAGCATAGCTTTTAGTAATTGACGGGTAAACACGAGAATTACTTTCACCAACAAGACCACCTACATTCTTAGATTCATTATTAATCCCTACAAATATTTCAACATCGGCAAAACTTTCTTGAACATGACCTTCAAGGGTACCGATTAAACCACCCACATTTCTTCGACCTTGAACAACCCCTTCAAACGATGAGTTGCTAACAAATGATTTATTCGTTTCCAATTGACCAACAAGACCACCGACATAGCGCAAGCCTTCTACATGGCCATCCTTCACATGGACATTTGTAATTTGCCCCTTAGATAAGCCTACAACACCGCCAACATAATCCGAATGAGGAGCGTAATCCGTATCATATCCACCATACACTCTCAAATGTTCGAATTTTAGATTGGATAAAGAACCTTCCAATTGTGCAATAAAACCTACATAGTGAAGGCACGGTAGCCATATACGGAGATTCTTGATAACGTGATCCTGCCCGTCGATGCTCCCGGAAAATGGGATAATAACTGTCGAGTTTTGAACTTGACCAATGGCAATAAAACTATTGCACACATGACCGTTACAGTATTCATGCTCCGATGCCGATGCATCAATATCTTTTGTCACGATGTAATTTGACGAATAAAGATAGGCGTTCTTGCCAATAGATTTCAAATCTTCATAATCTTCAATTTGGAACGGCTTTGCTGTGGAGCCGTCACCTTTCATAATGCCGTTCGCGGCAAATGCCTGAACAGCAAATAAAGCTACTGCAGTTGCAAAAATCAACCTCATATTTTCACCATTCCTTCTCATTTTATCTTATTTAAAATATAAAAACCTTTAATGTTTATTTAGCACTGTTTTTTCGACAACCTTACCGCCAACCTGCAACACGCCGACATAACGCCCGCGAGCAATTTTCGCAGCATCGAGCGTTTCGAAGTAGCCACCCGCAGCACGACGGCCAAGGTCGAACGCCCGCACAACACGCCCCTGCATATCGACGAGCGAGAACTTTACCGCACTTGCAGTTTGAATTTCAAAGCGGAGGGAAACAAGCCCACCATCGAACTTTGCGCCAAAGGAATGCGATTTCGTATTCAACTTGTTTTTTATTTTCGTTGTATACTCTTCATTAATTTCGGCATAATATATAGGTTTCAAATCCCTATTAATGTAGGGATAGGACAAGCCTTCATCAATCATCCAAACTTTAATAAACTTATCGGTTTGGCACATACAGTCTTCTTCTGGCACAAGCACATTACGCCATTCGCATTTTTTATTTACGCAAGGTTCAAATACAACATCTCTAACGGAATCCCAACCTACAAAAGAAGACCATGTTTTCATTTCTTTTGTCGTCAGTCCCTCACCCCAAGCACTGGAATCAACCTTAGAGACTTCAACATCCCAATAAGACGGTATATTACGGCCGGGTCCAAGCCAAAGAGAATCAACGTCTTCATTATATCCAGCAACACCTCCGATATTCTCAATGCCTTCGACAGCATTAGCAGCATAGCAGGCATAAATAACGCTATGATTTCGGCCAACAAGACCACCAACATTTTTTGTTCCCTTCACCTCACCAATAGCATAAGAGACTTCAACATAACCTAGATCGGTATATCCAATAAGGCCGCCAACCTCACTCGTTCCTTCAATAGTTCCTGTAGCATAAGAACCATACACATTTCCGAATTTAGAAGATCCGACAAGCCCTCCTATTTCATAACTAGACTTTTTATTTTCTTTTGTTGTTGAGTCATCTAAAATATTCATTGTTGAATAGCACAACACAATAGCACCAGAACTTAAAAGACCCGCAATTCCGCCCACCTGATTCACTTCTTTCGCAACATCATAAGACAGTGTAATCGTCCCATCAGAATGACTATTCATTATAAAATCATCATAGCTTTTACCGACTATGCCACCCACTTTCTGAGATTTTGCAACAATGTCCGCATCGACATACGCACTGTCATAAAAGACAGAATAAGATTCACCAGCAATGCCGCCAGTCGTTTTAGCACCTTCTACACGTCCGTGAAAAGACACATTTTTTATGAGGATTTTTTCCCATGATATATCTGTTGGCAAAATATCACTTTCAATATAACCTACAATTCCCCCGACATTTCCAACCCCCTGAACGTTTCCATTAAACACATGGATATTATGGATTTCACCTCCATAAGAATTTGCCACAACACCAGCAACATAAAAAGCACTATTCGCAATCACGCTCAAATAATCAAATTTCAGATTGCGAATGGAACCCGACAAAGAACAAATGAATGCGACAGAACTATGATCTGCACTCTTAATGTACAAGTTGTTAATTGAATGGTCCTGCCCATCAATAGTACCATAGAAAATAGTACTATCCACAACATCCTTCACTTTGCCGATAGGTATAAAACCTCGACAAATATCGCCACTGCAATTTCCATTCTTCGAAGCAGAAGCATCAATATCCTTCGTCAAGATGTAATTGGACGAATAAAGATAATCGCCCTTACCTATCGCCTTGAGGTCTTCGTAATCCTCAATCTGGAAAGGATTTTCAGCAGAGCCATCGCCCTTCATGGAACCATTTGCGGCAAACGCAGGAATTACAAACAAAATCAATAAAGTTTGAGCAATATTTTTGAATTTCATATCATACCTCATCCATCTTTAGTCCTTAATACAACGGATGGAGTATCCGTTATCCTTATAACCATCGACAAATGAATTTATCCTATTATTTCCTATATGGATGCTATAAACCTGAGCCGTATTTTCCGATGTTTTTTCAGTAGAAGCCCAAAAATAAGTGCTACCATCAATAGCTTCAAAATCTTTATTATGATCTCTTATACCTCCAGCAAGAGCCGAAAAACCGTAATCATCAGAGCCCTTAAAATAAGGCCAGCCAACTTGTGACTTTAGGACCTTACCTGCATTATTCCAGCCACCTACCGCAGCCACCAAGGTGCTCCATTCGGTCGTATCGGGTAAATGGTAGCCTTCAGGACAGATTCCTTGCACACGCCCCCAAAGGAAGCATCGTTTCCCGTATCCACAATCAAGCGGATCATCTAGATCTTGTGAAAGTTTTACAGAATCTATTGCAGCAGTCCATGAGTAAAGGCGTCCAAAAGTCTTGCAATTTATTGGATTATTACCATAGCACCAGTTTCGATTCAAAAGGCTCGGCGTTTGAGTACTATCCGCATAATTCAAATTTTCCGCCATCCAAGTTTGATCTCCAATTTTCACTATCCTATAAGTTTGTCCGTCACGAGCATCCGTCAATGAACCATATTCACAATTATCTTCTGTTGCAGTCTTACAAACGGGCAAAGAAGATTGAGTTTGAGGTTCAATTTCATTTTTGACGCAACGGACATACTTACCGCAATCCTTGAACGAACTTGTAATAGCCACCATATTATACGTATGAGCGAGGGCGCCATTATTCCCTTGATATTGTTCAGCAGTCCAAAAATCAGATGACATTCTGCCATAAGAATAAGTTCCATCTCTGTATCTATCACCAGCATAAATCACAGAAAAGCCATATTCATCAGCATACTCTCCATAATCCCATCCAATCTGCGATTTAAGCAAATCACCATAATGATTTTTTTCACCAATCGAAGCAAGCAAAATACTCCACTCCGTTGTATCCGGCAAATGATACCCATCAGGACAAATCCCCTGCAATTGATAAGGAAGCGTACACTGCTTAAACATGCCACATTCTTGCGGTGCGTCAGCCTTAGTATCGTTCGACGCAAGCTTTACAGAATCAATCGCGGCAGTCCACGAATACAAACGCCCCACAACTTTACACTTTTGGGGATCATCTTCATAGCACCAATTATTACCCAAAAGACTCGGCGTTTGAGTACTATCCGCATAGTTCAAATTCTCCGCCATCCATGTCTGGTTTCCAATTTTCACAGTTTTGTAAACATTTCCATCGCGAGCATCAACAATAGAATCATACTTTACACTTTGATTCAAATAAGCTTCTTTGGAAAGGCTCCAGTCAAAGCCGCTACTACTGGATTTTTTTTCACTGCTAGACGATGAACGGGGATTCTCGACCGAGTCGGGAATGACATCGGAAACATACGCCTCGAACGCCGGGACTTCAGCGGTATAGCCCCAGCTTTCGATGTTCTTGCGAATAGAGTCGAGCGTTCCATTTGCAGTAGCAACCGACGCCCAGTTCGCCATTCGCGTTTTTACGCTATCATCAAGCGTTCCGTTATTCACAATCGCTGCGGCGGATCGTTGCAAGTGTTCATAAACTTTTGCCTCGTCCGTACTCGCCGCCATCAAAACGCTCACCGCCAAGAGAGCCGCATTACCTTCGCCTTTTTCAAAAATATCTAAGTCTTCGGCTTTTGCAAAATCGCCCTTGATTCCAAACGAAGCAAACACTTCTTTTTCAGCTAGCGCCTTCGCTTCGTCCAAAGACATTTTCCGTTCCAAGACCAAACGCGCAACACGTGAGTATTCCAAACTTGTAAGCACATTGACATTCACGTTTTTGCGCTCTTTGAGATTTGCAATCGCTGTAAGCCTTACAAATCCCGAGGACTTTTGTCCGCTAACTTCGTTGAGATAATAACCAGCTACTTCGAAAACAGCGCACGGCGAAGACAAGTTTATATTCTTGACTTCAAAATCGCCCTTGTCGCTATTGACAACACCATCGAAGCGCTCGCCTGTCGACTTGAACGTTTTGCAGTCGATTCCCCGCACTGTCACCTCAGAACCTTTGACAAGCGGGCCCTTCTGCGCCACGCCAGCCACATTCAAATCGGCGATGATTCCCGCATCTTCCGTAGTGCCGCCAGCAGTTTTATCGCCATCGGAACAAGCACAAAGCATAATCGCTACGAAAAACGCTAAAAAAGCATTCAGATGACGGATCAAGTCCGCCATGACGTATTTATGCAGTTTATTCCATTTCATACGCATTTCCATCTAATGACCATTGACCAACCACTACTTACTAATTCTTTAAGCAACGGATTGAAAACCCGCTATCCTTGAAGTCGCCCGTGTAACCGGTACCACCATAAAAGATTCTGAACGAATAACCCAACTGTTTGTCACGCGTATTCTCAGTAATGCTCCAGAAAAAGGCAGTCCGATTATCAGGAGCGAATTCTGAAAAATCATAATCACGATACTTATCCCCAACAGGATACGCTGAAAATCCATAATCATCGGTGCCGTTAGCTTCTTCAAACCAGCCGACACGAGAAGCGAGCTTATAGCCAGCCACACTCGCATCATTCGAAACTTGGAAAATCAACGTACGCCATTCCGTCGTATCGGGCAAATGCCAACCTTCAGGGCAAATGCCTTGATACTTCGCGGGGAAACTACAATTCGTTAGGTATCCACAGAATTGCGGATTTTCGGCATCGTTTGCGAGCTTTATAGAATCAACCGCAGCAGCCCAAGTATAAAGTCGTCCACCAAATTCACAATTTTCAGGTTTATCGCCGTAGCACCAGTTTCTCTTCAAAAGGCTCGGGGTATTTACACTATCAGCATAATTCAAGTTCTGCGCCATCCAAATTTGAGTGCCGATTTTGACAGTCTTGTAAACTTGTCCGTCTCGTTTATCAACAATAGAATCATATTTAATGTTCGGATTCAAGTGATCTTCTTTAGGAATGCTCCAATTAATGTCACGTGGAGACACATACGCTTCATCGCTGCTACTGCTGTTCAATACAGCATTATTCGAAGAGCTCGACAACGACACCGCAGCAGGCTCATCCCTAACGCAACGGACAGAAAGACCATTGTCCTTAAAGCCACAGGAAAACCAAACAGAAGCATAAGAGAAATCTGCGGAACAAGAAGAACGATCATCTTTCGATTCTTCAGAAGCTGTCCAAAAATGAACATCTCGACTATCTTCAAAGAAAAATCGATCTCGATACTTTTCGCCAGCAGGGAAGGCTGAAAAGCCAAAATCATCAGTACCAGAATCTTCATACATTCCAATATGCGATTCCAGTCTTTCTCCGGCAATATCATCACCACCGGCAAAAGAAATCAGGGTTTTCCACTCGGTCGTATCCGGCAAATGCCAACCTTCAGGACAAATGCCCCGCACCTTTTCCGTAAACACGCAATGCTCACCAAAGCCACATTTCTGAGGTTTCTCGACATCTGTTGCAAGTTTCACAGAATCAATAATAGCAGCCCACGTGTACAAACGACCCGCGACATCGCAATTTTCAGATCTGTACGCAAAGCACCAGCTACGCTTCAAAAGACTTGGAGTTTTCACGCTATCGGCATAATTCAGATTTTGAGCCATCCATACCTGAGTGCCAATCGTCACCGTCTTGTAAACTTGTCCGTCACGGCTATCCACAATGGAGTCATACTTTATTTCAGGATTTAAGTACGCCTCCTTAGGAATACTCCAGTCAATATAGAAACCACTATAATTTACTGAAGGATACTCAACAAGTGCCGTTTCACCGAAGTTCTTTACGGATGTTTCAAATGAAGGAATTTCACTTGCAAAGCCCCAACTTTCAATATTCTTTCGAATCGAATCAAGTTTACCATCGGCTGCGGCATCTTGAGCCCATTTCGCGATTTCAAGTTTTGCATAGGAATCGTACCATACGCCATTCTTTGCAAAAAATTCATTGAATCTTTCAAAATGTTCTTCAAGAGTCGTGTCTTCAAATTCCGCCTGCATCATCACACTTATAGCCAACAAAGCCGCATTGCCATCACCTGCTTCAAAGATGTTCAAGTCTTCGGCTTCGGCAAAATCACCCTTGATATTGAACACAGCAAATATTTCTTTTTCAGCCTGTTTTTTCGCGTCAGCTAAAGACATCTTGTTCACGGTAACCAAATACATCACGCGTTCGTATTCCAAATGAGTGAGCACGTTGATATTCACACGATCTCGATTCTTGAGATTCGTCACCGCACGGAGTGTTAACTTTTCGGAAGACACCGCTCCTGTAATTTCGCTCAAGTAATAACCAGAGACCTCGAATACGGCGCATACCGAAGACAAATTAACGTCATCGACTTCATAGTCACCGCCGTTACTCTTGATAGTGGTTTCATAATACTCGCCTGTAGGCTCGAATGTTCGGCAATTAATACCTTGCACACTCACGACAGAGCCCTTGACAAACGGACCTTTCTGGGCAACACCCGCCACGTTCAACTCGGCGATGATTCCCGCATCTTCCGTGGTGCCGCCAGCCATGCCCTTATCATCAGAGCATGCCCAAAACATCGCCCCGACAATCAAGGCTTCTGCAATTTGGAACCATTTCTTAACCAAACACTTGTTCATACGAATCCTTCTCTTTTTTCCAAACACGAATTAATTTTTATTTGAGCCTTCTAGTTCTTGATACAGCGGACAGACCTTGCATTGTACTTATACGACCAAGCCAATTTTGCATATCTCGAAGAATAATCCATTGCAAGCGCATACCCATCATCATGATCGCGACTCACAATACTCCAGAAATACGTCAAACCTCCGGCGTAATCGAAATGAGGATTGATGGAGCGGTCTTCGTCTCGGTAATCATAACCACCGGCGGGTAAGGCAGAAAAGCCATACGGATTTTCATAGGATACACCCCAAGCCTCGTTCGCCTTCAACTTTGTAGCAGAACTATCGCCTACAAAATTGAGCAGCTCTCTAAATTCCGTCGTGTCAGGCAAATGCCATCCACTCGGGCAAACACCGCGAACTTTCCCTTCAAATTCGCAGACAACTTCATTACCGCATCCTTCTCCATCTTTACTGAATTGTGCAGCAGAATCCAGAGCCGCAGACCAAAGGTATAGACGTCCATACTTACCGCACGAATCCGGTTCATTCTTATAACAGAAACTAGAAGCGGAACCCGACCTAGTCTTTTGTTCATAAGCATAATTCAGATTTTGTGCCATCCAAATCTGATTACCGATTTTCACAGACTTGTATTTCTGATTATCGCGATCATCGACAAACTCACCATATTCAATCGAGGGGTTAAGGAAATCAAGTGCAGTCTTAGGCGGTTCCGCGCTGCTACTGCTTTCCACGCTAGACGAAGAAGCCACAGAGGAACTAGAAACGGCTGAACCCATGACGCAGCGGATTTGACTCATGCATATTGAGGGAGAAACCGAAGTAAAACCGCCCCCAGAAATTCCAATAGCATAATACATAGCACCATCGCCATCGAGAGAATCCGTCCAAAAGGTAGAAAGTCCATCATAACGGTCCCAATAACAATCTTCATACTTTTTTGAACTATCCTCCATCAAGGGTTCATAATACGGTAACGTCATGGAAAATCCATATTCATTAGTATATCGGTCCCACACCTTACTAGACGTAAGTGGACTAATAAGATCCATGTTGTGCTTATTCCATACATAACCGACCAAAGAATCCATTTCATCATACGAAGGAAGATGCCAGCCGTCAGGGCAAACGTTCACAGCCTCTTCCCATGTGTAAATAAGTCCATGAACTGGGCAAGATTTTTCAGTCGCAGATGGGCAAAGTGCACTTGACGCATTGGGAGTCGCATAGTTCATGCTCTGCGCCATCCAAGTGATTCCATTGATTTCTACATACTTATAAACCTGGCCATCGCGTTTATCCGTAAATTCACCGTAAACAATATCCGGGTTCAAGTAAGAGTCTTTTGAATCGTCACTGGATCCTATCGCTCCGCTCCAGGATGACGAACTGCTTACGTCATTGCGAGGAGTCGAAGACGACGAAGCAATCTCCTTGCCGCTAGACAAAGCGCCCGAACTGCTGGACGTTTCGGCAGGCTCAACGTTCTTGCTACTGCTCGTCATTCCGGCCTTAGTGCCGAACGAACTGCTACTCAGCGTAACACTGTCGCCATTAGCAACGGCTTTCACGTACGTTTCGAACAGAGGAACTTCATCAGCGTAGCCCCAGCTTTCGATATTCTTGCGGATTGTATCAAGTTTGCCGTTAGCCGCAGCACTTGTAGCCCAATTTGCAATTTCTCTTTTCGTATCGCCATCCAACGAGCCGTTCTGCGAAATTGCCGCAGAATATTCATCCAAACGTTCCGCGATTTGCGATTCCTTTGCATCGGCCAAAGCCATCACGCTCACAGCCAAGAGCGCCGCATTGCCTTCGCCCTTTTCAAGGATATTCAAGTCTTCGGATTTCGCGACATCGCCATTGATGTTAAACGATGCGAGAACTTCTTTTTCAGCCTGCTTTTTCGCTTCCGCAAACGTCTCGCCCTTTTCAGTCACCAAGTTCATCACGCGCTCGTATTCCAATTCCGTAAGCACGTTGATGTTCACATTCTTGCGATCCTTGAGGTTTGTCAGCGCATGGAGCGTCAGCTTTTCCGAAGACTTCTTTCCGGTGAGTTCGTTGAGGTAATAACCCGAAACTTCGAACATAGCGCATGTAGACGACAAAGTAACACTATCAACAACAAATTCACCTTTATCGTTCTTGACAGAGCCTTCGAAAAGTTCGCTCGTAAATTTCAACGTCTTGCAATCAATTCCCTGCACAGTTACGGCAGAGCCCTTGACAAACGGCCCTTTCTGCGTCACACCCGCCACGTTCAATTCGGCGACAATTCCCGCATCTTCCGTAGTACCGCCTGCAAAGCCGCCATCGTTCGAAGACGTGCAAGCCCCCAAAAGAGATAGAAACAAAAGAGTCGCTAAAAGTTTATTCAAGTTCATAAATTTTTTCTCCTTTCAACAACCCACAAACTTCACTGGATCTTTCGCCTTTACAGGCTCCGCTCAGGATGACACCTAAATACACCCTCATTTTCCAATCTCCTTTTCCTTAACACATACAACCGAACCCGGAGCATTTCCAGCATTCCCCGCGCATTCCGCATTTTCGCGGTGTTCATCACAGCCGGCACAATTATCAATTCGTTCGCTCATCGGGAACAGTTGCAAATTCAAACGGTAAACCTGTTCCGTTTCATCCTCTTCGCTAGCAATCGCCACAATGCGACGGCGACAATCCGCAAGTTCTTTTTTAATTCGTTCGTAGGCACGGCGCGTAAGCCCCATCGTAATGCCCGACATATCGCGTTCCGACAGCGGCAAGTCCAATGCTTTGACCGCAAACTCTCCCATTTGGCGCTGCATGTCACGAGCCGCCACCGGAACCGCGTCTACGCTCCCCATCGAAACAGACTTATCCGTCTGGCAATAGTTACCGCTCTTGTCCTTCTTCAAGAGGTTCGCCTTCACCAAAAAATCTAGCGTTTCAGAAACTTCTGCCGCTGAAATCTTCGGTTTACAGGCACGCGCTATTTCGAGAGGTTTTGCACCCGGCATGTGAGCGGCAAGCTCACGAATCACCGGGTTTTTCCACGATTTGAAGTAATCGAATTCCTCGTTCCCCAACACTCGGACCTTATGCGCCATCGCAAGCGCACAACGTTCTTCGAACGCCGATCTCTTCGCCTCGTCGTTTTTTGCATGGGCATAAGAAACCATCAGGACAAAATAGTCGTATTCAAAGCCGACAAGTCCCATGGCACCGGCAACCGACCCTGCGGAGCCAATGCTCAAATTCTTCTTGCCCTCGCAAACGTATTTCAGGTAAATCGGCGACGTAAAACCAGCCTTTCGAGCGAACTCACGCCACGTAAATGCCGAACAGCGCTTACGTTCATCGTAGTAGTCCTGGATGAACTTGCGATAATCGGTATATTCTACGATCTCCTTCATGTTTACAAATATAGCTAAACAAAATCATTTAGGAATACAAAATTGGCGTTTTTAGTCAAATTTTACCACTTTTAGCGTTTTTATAAAAATTTAAGCAATTTAGAATACAAACATGTATTCCAAGAATACAAGAAAACCCCGCGGCACTTTGTCCGCGGGGGCTTCCCTCCTTATTTAAAAGATTTTTTATTCGGCGTCTTTCACGCAACGAACACTTTGTCCATAGTACTTGTAATTCCGGTACGCATAAGCATTGGTGTAGACGTTATTTAGTTAGAAGGCCTTACCGGCGCAGTCGAAGGATCCCCTTTGACGCAACGGACACTTTGTCCATAAGACTTGCTATTCTGATACGTATAAGAATTGGTATAAATGTAATAAACATCCGAGCCCACCTTTTGCCAACTCGTTGCAGAAATTTTTCTTCCGGTCGGGAGTGCGGCAAAGCCGTAAAGATCCGTACCGTTATTGTCAGGCGTTCCGGCGTAGTCCCACCCGGTCAAGGCCTTGAGAGGCTCGCCAGCTACGCCGCCAGATCCTAACGCCACGCTCAACAACCCCCATTCATAGATTGACGGCAAATGCCAGCCATCAGGACAAATTCCCTGCACAGCGCGATCAAGTCCGCACTTTTTACCATAGCCGCAAACCAACGGTTCCTTCGAATCATTCGCCAAGGCAACAGAGTCAATTGCCGCCGCCCAGCTGTAATAACGACCGCCCACCTGGCAATTTTTTTCTTCATTATTGTAGCACCAGTTGCCGCCCTTCAAGCTCGGAGTCTTGACGCTATCGGCATAGTTCAGGTTTTCAGCCATCCACACCTGCGAATAATTCGAGTCTGGCACTTCAATTTTCACGACCTTGTAAACTTTCTTGTCGCGCGGGTCAATCATCGAAGCGGTCCCAAACTCTTCAACCACCTCTTCAAACGCAGGAATTTCATCGGACCCGCTCCACTTCTCTAGATTGTCGCGGACTGTTTCAAATTTACCATCGTCCTTAGCAGCGCTTGCCCAATCCGCCATTTTCGTTTTTGTTTTTTCGTCGTTCCATTCACCAGTCTTCGTGATAGACGAAGCAATAGCATCTATACGATCTGTCAATTCTTCGGCATTCAAATCCGATTGCAACAACACACTCGTTGCAAGGAGGGTCGAGTTTCCATCGCCCTTTTCATAAATGCTCATGCCTTCAAACGACTCAAAAAGGTCCATTATGCCCAACGAAGCAAGGACTTCTTTTTCGGCCTGCATTTTCGCATCGGCAAAGGACATTTTTTCTTTAGAGACAAGGTTCATCACGCGCTCGTATTCCAGTTCCGTGAGCACGTTGATGTTCACAGACTTTCTGTCGCTCAAATCCGAGATTGCATGAAGCGTCAACTTATTCGAAGACTTCTCACCAGTAAATTCATTGAGGTAATAGCCGGAGACCTCGAATAAAGCGCAAGACGCCGAGAGGTTCACATCGTCAACGCCAAAGTCACCCTTGTTGCTCTTGACTTTTCCCGTGAATTTCTCCTCCGTGAATTCCATGGTCTTGCAGTCAAGGCCTTGCACCGTCACCTCAGACCCCTTCACGAACGGCCCCTTTTGCGCCAAGCCGGCCACATCCAGATCCTTGATGGCTACAACACCCGCATCACCCGAAGCACCGCCCGCGACCTTTTCAGAAGAACACGCCGCAAGAATCAAGGATACCACAGCAATGGCCGGAAAGACATTGCCAAATAATTTATACAAGTTATTTCTCATTTTTCTCTTCCTTATTCAAAACTGTTTCACTTTTATTCAGCCATTCGCTCATCGGGAACAACTGCATATTCAAACGATAAACGCAATCGGTTTCGTCATCGTCCGTCGCGATAGCCACCACACGCCGCCAAAAATCTTCCATTTCCTTTTTTATCCGTTCGTAAGCGCGATGCGTAAGGCCAAGCGTGTACCCCGACATCACGCGTTCCGAAAGCGGCAAGTCAAGCGACTGGATTGCAAATTCCCCCATCTGGCGCTGCAAATCACGAGCCGCCAAAGGTACCGCCTCCACAGGCGCCATCTTAATAGCCTTATCCGTTTGCTGGTAGTTTCCGCTCTTGTCCTTCTTCAAGAGTTTCGCCTTCACCAAAAAATCAAGCGTTTCAGAAACTTCGGCCGCCGAAATCTTTTGCTTGCAGGCATGAGCTATTTCAAGAGGCTTTGCACCAGGCATGTGCGGGGCCAATTCGCGAATCACGGAATTTTTCCATGACTTAAAATAATTGAACTCTTCATCCCCAAGAACACGCATCTTGTGCGCCCGCGCCATTGCACAACGTTCTTCAAACGCGGCACGCTTCTCCCCATCGCTTTTCGCATGCGCATACGACACCATAAGAACAAAATAATCATATTCAAAACCGACAAGCCCCATGGCATTCGCAACTGAGCCCGCCGATCCAACACTCAGATTTTTCTTGCCTTCGCAAACATACTTTAAATAAACATCCGAAGAAAAGCCCGCCTTCTGGGCGAACGCATGCCAAGAAAACGCTGAAGTACGCTTACGTTCATCGTAGTAGTCCTGGATGAACTTGCGGTAATCTGTATATTCAACAATTTCCTTCATGAGTACAAATATAACTTTTCCGGCGTATTTAGAACATAAAATTGGCGTTTTTCGTCAAATTTTACCATTTTTCGCAATTTTACAAAAATTTCAGCAATTTAGAACATGACACAAATGTTCTAGGAACATAAAAATCCCCGCGGCACTTTGTCCGCGGGGAGTCCTCCTTACAAAAAATCACTTTTACTGTTCAACATATCTTATGCAACGGACAAAAGCGCTATGCGGCGCATTACTACTACACGTCACTTTTATGGAATAATCGACATCCACCGTCATCCAATATCGACATCCACCCCAGTGCATGCCGGGACCCGATATATTGGAAACCCAATATGGCACAACGTTGCCGCCATCCGCAAAAATAAAGTCCCTTTCAGCATCCGAAAAAAGTTGTTTTTTGTCATCTTCGGAAGCGCGATTCAACAAGATGTCAAAATCACCGCTCGTCGGAACACGCCATCCACTAGGGCAAACACCTGCAGCAGGGTCATCAGGATTATAACCTCCATAATATTCTACACCATCATAAGTATATGTTCCTGGACCGTCATAGAGATAACCATAAGCATCACAATTTCCACGGAAGCACTCATAAGCACCTTCATAAGAATCGTCGTCATATCTAAGATTTGAAGCCATCCAGTCAACGCCATCTATATTCACAACCTTATACACACGGTCATCTCGAGGATCTCTCATCGCACGGCAAGTATCACAACCAATAAGATGTCCATTAACATTCGCCGTCCAACCAATATCCTTTTCACAAACAAATTCCAACCCAGAGTAAATACTAAACGGATTATTATTTTTCGCACTTTTCCCCACATTCGACGCATCGCACTTTCCAAGGCCATACTGTTTAGCCCAGAAATATTCCACATAAGGTTCAAATGCCGGAACTTCTGCAATTTCCCACGACTCGATATTCTTGCGAATTACTCCCAATTCGTTATTGCCCGAAAGACTCAAGCCACAAGCAACATCCGCTATTTTCGTTTTTAGAGCAGAATCACTCCAAACGCCGTCATCAGCAAGATCATCGCTGATTTCGGTTAAACGTCCCAATAACGCAGCTTCCGATTCCTTTCCAAGCAAAAGAATATTAATTGCAAGTAAAGCCGCATCGCCTTCGCTATTGCCAAAAATATCCAAATGCTCAACATTTTCATGCACAACATCATCATAAAAAGTGGCAAACACTTCACGATCCGATTGGCGTTTAGCCTCGGCAAAAGATTTATTTTTTTCTTGCACAAGATTACGCATTCTTTCGTATTCAAGATGCGTCAGCAAATTGATATTCACTTGAGACTGGCCATCCAATTCAGCAAGAGCTTTTAAAAAAATCGAGCCATTTGAATTAGCACCCGTCATCTCATTGCGATAATAACCATACACCTCAAGTAGAACATACGGAGATTCCAGTTTCAAATAATCAATAAAGAACTCTCCCTTATTGTTATTGATTTTTCCTTTAAAGTTTTTCCCAGTCTGTTCAAGGGTGCGACCATCAAGTTCCCGTACAGTCACAGATGAGCCTACTAAAAGAGGACCTTTTTGAGAAACACCTTCAATAGAGCCATTAAACAGAACCACCGAATTCGAGAAATCAGATGATTCTTCTAGAGCGCAGCCACCAAACAAGCTTACCAAAACAAACTCAATAAAAAACAGCATCTTTTTCATTTTAAAATTCTCCCATTTACAAATCCTTTACACAGCGAACCGAATAAAGTCTATTAGCTCTTGTTATACTCATATTAATCTTCAAATATCCATCAAATTCAATAGCAACGCCACCCTGATATTGAACTTCAACACCATTTCTATTTACACCCCAATCATTAAAAATGCCGCTAGAACTTGTCCAAAATCCAGAAAATCGTTCATCGCGAAGCCCATCATAAAACGAACCCACAGGTTTAACGCTAAAGCCATAAGGATCATTCACTTCATGAATAACATAACCATTTTCAAACCAATCATGAACATCACTTAAGTCATTATTAGCTCCATAATAAGTTTTTTCAATAGAACCAATCCTACTAATTTCAACATTGTCAGCAACCATCGTAAGCAAAGAATCCCATTCATCGCGACTAGGGATATGCCATCCTTCAGGACAAATTCCTCTAGCCGAATCAACTCCCACAGCATCTTTCCACAAATAAAAACATTCTTTCTCATACGGCATACACAAATTACTTGTCGAATCGCCCTTATAACGCAAATTTTCCGCCATCCAAAACTTGCCCGCAATTTCGGTAAAACGATAAGTATTTCCATCGCGAGAATCTTTCATATAACTATTGGCATCGTAAACCTTTTCCTTTTTTTCAATGCACCGAACAGATGCCTTAAAAAACAAATCCTCTTTCGGTATGGAATCCACGCTAACACCAAGAGAATCAATTCTCAAAACATATTTCCCATCAATCCAATATGTTCCAAACTCATATATTCCCTTAAACTTGTACACAGAATCGTAAGTCATCTGTCCACCATATTCGAGTCCTAGGCCCGACGGCGAACGAAGTGCCGGCAACACTTCCTGATTCAATCCTTGATAATATTGCAAAAGAGCTTTAACTTCATCAAGATTCGGCACACGATATCCAGTCGGACATGAAGCAGAGGCACCTTCGAAACTATACAGTTTCCCCAAAGTATTACAATACGATTGTTTAAAATCATAACAATAGCTTTTCAAATGGTCATAAGCAATATAAAAAGCACTAGAGTCCTCTCGTCTCAAGTTTTCGGCCATCCATTTTTGATTACCAATCATAACAGTTTTGTAAACATTGCCATCTTCCGCATCATTCAGCAAGCCAAATCCATCATTCAATATTTCCCTATTCCGAATAAAAGACCAACGGCCATTTGAATTACAGATAAAATTAATATTATAATACTGACTCAAAATATTCTCATTCTTTCGTATTTCATTTACATTATTGACAGAGCATTCACCAAGACCATATTCGTGAACCCAGAATTTATATATGGCGGTTTCAAAGTCAGGAATTGTGGTTCCATCTTTCCAAGATTCAACATTTTTACGGACCCGACGCAGAATATTTTTATCATTAGATGAGTTATACCAATAATCACGTTCAACATCGAAAGCCCAATCCGCTATTTCCGCATCAAAGTCCGCATATTCAGCAAATACAAACACCGCTTTCGACAGCCGTTCCGACAGGTCAGCTGCAGAACCATCTCTTTGCATCATAATACTCAAGGCCAAAAGTATCGCGCCCTCCTCTCCAGCAAATAAATTTGCATCTTCGGCTTTTCCCAAATCATAGGTTGCACCAAATAACGAAAACAGTTCTCGTTCCGCCTGCACCTTGGCCTCATCAAAAGTCATTCCCGCATAATCAACAAGACGATGAATACGTTCCACTTCTAAATGAGTAAGCAAATTTACATTCACATGATTACGACCATTTAAATTCGTCAAAGCATTCAAAGTAACCATGCCTTCAGATTCTTTTCCAGCAACCTCATTACGATAATAACCTTTAACTTCAAGCAACGCATATTGCGAAACCAAGTTAATACCCTTTATAGTAAAATCACCCCAATTACTCTTCACACTCGTGTTATAACTTTTTCCAGTCTGAGCCAAAGTACGACCATCAAGTTCTTGAACAGTCACCGAAGCACCCTTCAAAAAAGGTCCCTTCTGCGTAACACCCGCAATTTCTCTATTCTTGACAGCCACAATCCCTTCGCTCTGTTCGTCAATACCGGCCGTTTTGCAAACATCAGAACATGCGCAAAGCATCATCACAGAAGAAAGACAGATAAATTTCACCATATTTTTCATACAACCGCATCCTTTTTAATCTTTTACGCAACGAACAGGACAACGGTTTAGCTTATTTTCAGCCAATAAAGAAGCTTTCATGCTCATTGATCTTTCTTCCAAAGAAATCAGCAAGCCACCCTCATCAGCATCAGCATAACCAGCATCCACAATCAAAGTATCAGAGCTTGTCCAAAATTCAGTCCTTACTTCATCGTAATACAAATCAGATCTAATCAATCCTACAGGTTTAACACTGAAATCGTACAGATTATCCACCTCCTGAAGAACAAAATCGTCTTTATTCCAGTCTCTAAAACTACCCAATCTATATCCAATATCATAGTATTTCCACAACGGATCCCATCTGCCCCAAGAGCTGTCTATACGATCCGCAACGAATGTTAGCATTTCATTCCATTCAAATTGACTAGGGAGATGCCAACTTTCGGGGCACACATCATGAGTAGAATCAGAACCAACAGCCTCGTACCACGAATAAAAACAGCCTTCATCACCGCATATATAATAGCATTCATCATGACCGCATATTGAATCTTTCGTCACGGCCGCTTTATAACGCAGATTTTCAGCCATCCAATATTTACCATTGATTTCTGTAAAACGATACTTTTCGTTATCACGTGCATCTATTATGTATTTATCAGCGCTATACTGTTTCGGTTCATCACTCACCTGTACAGAATCAATAACACAACGAACTAAAGCTCGGCTTCTGTCGCTATAAAAATCAAACTCTCTAATATCAGCTATCGAAGAATCAATCCATAAAACAAATCCATTTTGAGAATAATATGAGCTAGTACTATCTTCAAAATAAAGACCTTTCGTCGAAATCCACAATGCCAAGGTTCCATCGTCTCCTAGTATTGCATTAAAGCCATTCTTGGCAAGCAAAGAATCGGCGGCATTTTTTCCAGCGCCTCCATACTGTTGCAATAAATTTTCAGCCTCACTATATCGCGGCAATCGGAAACCCTTAGGGCATGCTGACAAAGCAGAATCACGTCTATATAAATTTCCATTTTTTCTGATATTTTGACGAGATTTTCCATATCGCAAATTTTCCGCCATCCAAGTAACATTCCCTATACGTAATGTCTTATATATCGTCCCATCTCGTAAATCAATAATTTCCACATTCGTCGAATCAGATTTTTTTCGATATCCACCCCATATCCATCGTTTATTATCCCCATCACATCTAAATACCACTCCATAATACTTACTTTGTTCGTTTATATTTTTGCGGATTTCTTCATCATTTTTTTCATCGCACTTACCAAGACCAAAATTCTGCGCCCAAAAATCATACATATAGTTCACAAATTTTTCACTATTCCACCCCTGTATCCATGATTCCATATTTCTAGATACTTTATATAAGATATTTTTCTCAAAGCCTAATTCACCAGATTCATGATAGAGACCTTTTTCAAAATAATCATATTCAGTTTCAAAAGTCCAGTCTACCATTTCCGCCCCAAATCCTTCATTTTTCTCAAATGAAAGTGCAGCCAACGCAAGCCGTTCTGAGAGATCCGCCATTGCGCCATTCCTCTGCATCATCACACTCAATGCAGCCAAGAATTCACGCCCTTCTCCGGCAAACAAATCCATATCTTCAGATTTTTCTAGACCACCTTCAATACCAAACAAAGCAAGGGCTTCCTCTTCGGCCTGTTTTTTTGCCTCTGTAAAAGATTTTCCTTCTTTTTGTACCAAGCGGAGAACACGGTCAACCATCAAATGAGTCAATACATTCACATTCACATGATTACGGTCAGTTAAATCCGTAAGGGCATTCAAAGTAACCATTCCCTCAGATTTTTCCCAGGAAACTTCATTGAAATAATAACCATTCACTTCTAACAAAGCATAAGGTGAAACCAAGCTCACACCTCTGAGCACGAAATCGCCTTGGTCACTTTTTACACTCGTCTTAAAACTTCTTCCAGTCTGAACTAACGTTACGCGGTTCAATTCTTGAATCGTCACCGAAGAACCCACCAAGAAGGGCCCCTTCTGTGTAACGCCCGCGATTTCACGATCCTTCACAGCGAACACGCCTTCGCTCTGTTCATCAGTACCAGCAGTCTTACCAACATCGGAGCATGCACAAAGCATGGATACAATCGTCAAAAATTCAAAAAAGCGACTCATTTTCATCTTCATACCAACTCTTTTATATTCTATTTACTTTTGCGGTCCATAACTATTTTGCGCATTTGGCGCTACCGCACGGCCATGAATATTTTCCGTCAGCGGGAAAAGTTGCATATTCAAGCGACAAACTTTTTCTATGCTCTTATTCGCAGATACAATCGACACAATGCGCTTACGGCACTCCGCCAATTCTTCCACGACCTTCTTGTAGCATTCATCCGTCATGCCCATCGTGATGCCGCTAAAGTGGCGTTCCGAGATAGGCAATTTGTCCAAAGCCTCAAGCGCAAGCTCGCCCATTTGGCGCAATTGCGAATGCACCGCCACGGCTACCACATTCAAATTTCCTGTCGATAGCGAAGCATTAGTCTGGTGGTAGTTGCCCTTGATATCGCGCTTTAAGAGTCCGGACTTTACCAAGAACCGCAAGCTTTCGCTGACATCCGCCGCAGAAATCGCAGGTTTGCACACCTTGGCAATTTCGATCGGTTTCGCGCCCGGCATCGCGACCGCCAATTCACGGACAACGGAATGCTTCCAAGTCTCGTAGTAAGTGTACATTTCGCTACCGAGGATTCTCACGCGGTTCACTTCGCCAAGCGCCTGCATTTCCTCAAAACACTTCTTCTTTTCCTGCTCCGTCTTTGCGCTTTCGTACCGCACCAACAAAACAAAATAATCCAGTTCATAGCCAAGCAAGCCCATCGCAAGGCCAGTTTTCTTAGCGCCTTCTTCGCGCAAACGCGTTTTGCCGTCACAAACAAGTTTCAGGTACGACCCCGAGGCAAACCCGGCCAATTTTGCAAATTCGCGCCAGGTAAACGCCGAGCAACGTTTGCGTTCGCGATAGTAATCCAGCACATATTCGCGGTATTCCTTATATTCAGTTACAGACTTCATGAATTTAAAATTAAAAATTCGCACTCTTGTCTGCAATATTTTCACGAAAACAAAAATGGCATTTTTAAACAAATTTCGGCAATTATAAATTAAAACACAAAAAAGTATTCATTCATAAAACAAACATTAAATTCTATAGAACAAAAAAATCCCCCGGCGCATTGCCGAGGGAATTTAAAGGCGATTCGCGATTATCTTAGCTCAAGCGGCTGATCATATAACCAGCGCAAACTGCCGTACCAATCACGCCGGACACGTTCGGGCCCATAGCGTGCATGAGGAGGAAGTTCTGCGGGTCATACTTAGCGCCTTCAACCTGAGAAACGCGGGCGGCCATCGGCACAGCAGAAACACCTGCGGAACCGATAAGCGGGTTCACCGGATTCTTCGGAGAGCACTTGTTCATGATCTTTGCGAGGAGAAGACCGCCGAAAGTGGAGAAGCCAAAGGCAACCACACCCATAGCGATAATCATGATGGTCTGCGGCTTGAGGAAGATGTCGGCAGACATGGTGAGACCCACGGAAGTTCCGAGGAAAATCGTCACGATATTCATGAGTTCGTTGGAGGAAGTCTTCACGAGACGTTCAACGACACCGGCTTCCTTGAAGATGTTGCCCATCATGAGCATGATGATAAGGGCAGAAGCATCCGGCACAACGAGCACGCAGACAATCATCACCATGATAGCGAAGACGATGCGTTCGGCCTTGGAAACCTGGCGGAGAGCCTTCATGCGGATCTTGCGTTCGGCATCGTTCGTCATAGCGCGCATGATAGGCGGCTGGATGAGCGGCACGAGAGCCATGTAGGTGTAAGCAGCAACGGCGATGGGGCCGATGAGGTGCTTAGCAAGCTTGTTTGCAGTGAAGATGGAGGTCGGACCGTCAGCACCACCGATGATACCGATGGAAGCAGCTTCACCGAGAGTAAAGCCACCGAGAGCGACAGCTGCAAACATGGTCATGAACACACCGAACTGGGCGCCACCACCAAGAATGAGCGTACGCGGATTTGCGATAAGCGGTCCAAAGTCCGTCATGGCGCCCACGCCCAAGAAGATGATGGGCGGGAAGAGTTCCAGATGGATACCCTGGCTGATGTAGTAGTAGAGACCGTTCGTCGGGCTGAACATACCTTCGATGCTCCAGCCACCGTCGTAGAACGCGACGGACGGGATGTTCACCGCAAGTGCACCGATAGCGATCGGCAAGAGCAGAAGCGGCTCGTATTTTTTGACAATCGCAAGGAACATCAACACGAAGCTCACGATCCACATGATTACCATCGGAACGGTAATCTGCGCGAATCCTGTGCTCGAGGCGAAGTCCGCGACTGAGTTAATAATTCCACTCATTGACTTTTACCTCATTAGGCAATGGTCATCAAGACCTGGCCATCAGTAACGGTGTCGGTTTCCTTGACGGAGATAGAAGTGACCTTGCCTGCGCACGGAGCGACGACCGGGTTTTCCATCTTGAGAGCTTCGATAACAGCCACTTCCTGGTTGGCAGCAACGGTGTCGCCAACAGCAACCTTGAGCTTGAACACGGAACCAGCGAGCGGGCTCTTGACTTCGGTACCTGCACCAGCAGCAACCGGAGCAGCGGCCGGAGCCGGAGCGGCAGCAGGAGCGGCAACCGGAGCAGCAGGAGCTGCGGCAACGGCGGAATCAAGAACTTCAACTTCAACGTCGTAGGTCTTGCCTTCGAAACTGATACGGACTGTTTTCTTCATTTTGATTTTTCCTGGCTTAAAAGCCTGTTAAGTTTTTAAAAGTTTAGCCTTACTTGACGATCGTCCAAGCAGGGGAGTTAATGTTTCTGTAAGCCGTGACGCGGCACGGCTGACCAATAGCCTGAGATGCAGCAGCTGTTGCGATAACGAGGAACTGTTCGTTTGTCAGTCCCGGATGTTCTTCGAGAGCGGCGACAGCGGCAATGCCGAGGAACGCCTGGAGCTGCTTGTTGGTGAATCCCGGATGAACGCTCTTTGCATTCGGATCCCAATCGCAGTGTGCCGGAGCACGAACCGCAGGAGCCGGAGCGGCAGCAGCCGGAGCCGGTGCAGCCTTCTTCGGAGCAGGAGCCGGAACTTTATCGAAGCCGAGCTTCTTCATGACGAAGCTCATGAGAGAGCAAAGGATCAAGAGGCCAACAATAACGGACATCACGACGATGAGACCCGTAGCCTGGAATTCGACGAGCTTGCCAATGGTGAACTTCTGGACTTCACCATGGCACTTGCCACCTTCCATCTTGCCCTGGCAGTATTCGCTATTGAGCTTAGCCTTTGCAATCGGGAGCACGGCCGTACCGTTAGCATTTTCGACGGAATCGCGAATATCGCGGGCGCGAACGGACTGTTCGTATGTCTTATAAAGAATGGAATAGCCACCACCGTGAGTTTCCACAATCTGGAAAACAGTAGATTCATCCATCCACTTGAGCTGTTCCTTGATCGGAGCGGCAATGGAGTCCGGCATCAGAGCAATCTGCTCGTCAAAACGGCCAACCTTTGCAGCCTTAGAAGCAGCAGGTTGAGCTACGATTTCAGACGCGAAGGCACCGGAAACCGTTGTCACCGCGGCAAAAAGCATAGCTTTCTTTAGTGTATCATTCATATCGGAATGCGTCCATGTTTAATTAAGTGAACTGTTTGATAAAAATCAACGCGCGAGAATATAGCAATTTTTGATGGGTAGTAGGAAGTAGACGGTAAGAAGTAGGAAGTTAGAAGTAGGCAGAACTTAGTAGGCAGAGCTTAGTCTTTAGTTACTAGGTACTAGTTAATAGTTACTAGTGAATTTCATCTTAATACATTCTAGCAACTAGTAACTCAGAACTCTTAACTGCCGCAAAGCGGCCTCAGTAACTAGTAACTTCTAAGTTCTAAGAGCGAAGTGAGCTAAGTTCTAAGTTCTAAAATCACATCGTCATGGTGCCAGAAGAAAGGCCCTTCACGGGCACATAGCGGAGTGTTCCATCGACACCCATAATAACCGCTACACCGGCGAGGTAATTGATCCACTGTTTCGTGTCGAAATAGCGCAAGTTTACCTTTCCTTCCGTGCAATATGCGGCAAGCGGAACCACGAGCATATCGTGAGAAATCCAGACAGCCACCTTGCCCACGCTTTCGAAGCGCGGCTTGACTACTTCGGTTATAAATTCCTCGCCACGGGACTTTAACGGATAGAAGGCATCGCTATAGCTTCCTTTATACGCATAAGCCGATGTCACTACCCAGCCACCGCCATCAGAATTTTTGTAGTCTTCAAGTTTCGACTCATTTTTCACAAACCAGCTACCATCCAAATCAGGAATCGTATCGCTTACAAGCTGCGCAAATCCTGCTCCAGCCGCCACATTTTCGCAAGTCTCATAGCTGCGCGTGTAAGTGGAGTTTGCAAAGTAAATATCTTCACCCTTGAACTTTTCGCCCACGGATTGCGATTGTTTCTTTCCGTTACTCGTCAAGTGACCTGTTTTACCAGTATCATCGGAACGTTCGGCATGGCGCAAAATAAAGATGACCTTTTCACCTACGGCAACCGTCTTCAAGACATCGGCAACATCCTCGAATTCAAGGATTTCGCCCGGTTCAGGAACACGCCAAGTCCTTTTGCCCTGGTCATAAATGTATGACTTGTCCTGATTAATCTTCCCGCTCTTAATTTGTCCATCATAATCGCCGGCACCCAAGCCATACGTATCTTTTTCAAGGTCCGTTGCCACGCGCCAGTTCTTGGTTGTCCTATCGCAAATAAAACGAATCTTCGGACCATCAGGCTGTTCGTAATAAGAAACAAAATACTGGCTCTGGCTATTGCCCACATGCTTCACTTGACCCGCATTCATCGTGCCGCAAGTTTCAAAGTTATGAGTCTTCGTCCAGAAATTACGTACATGCTTTTCGAAATTAGGCACATCGCCCAATCGCCAACTTTCCATGTTCTGGCGGATTTTTTCAAGGCCACCTTCGGCATCGAGCATCAAAAGTTTATCTGCAAGTTTCGCCTTCGAAGAATTATCGCCCCAGTTGCCATCACCACGAATGTCATCAGCAACAAAGTCAGCAAACTTGAGCATTTCGCTTACCGAGCCATAGCTCTGCATCATCACAGAAACGGCCAGGAGCGCCGCGCTGTAATCGTCCGAACCGAACAAGCTAATATCTTCTGCGGACTTGCTCGATGTTGTAGTTGTCTGGCCACCACGGTTCCAACCACCAAAGCCACCATAGCCTCCACCGCCAGAGCTGCCAAGGCTAATCCCGAAAGACGAAAGCACATCTGTCAACGCACGCCCGCTCTGACTACCGATTGGCTGGTTATTGCCGGAATCTTCCACAAGCTTCATCACACGCGGGGCAGCCATATGCGTAAGCATGTTCACGTTGAATGAATCGCGCTTCGATAAATCGACAACTGCACGAAGCTTCAGCAACGACTGCGAATACGCTCCTGTGAATTCATCCATGTAAAAACCGTTCGCTTCTACTCTCACATACGGCGAAACAAGATTGACATTTTCAAAATTAAACGAGCCATTCGAAGAGACAATGCATGTTTCGTGCGAACGATCAGAATCCGCCAAGCGCTTCATGCTATCCAGCTCAACAATCTTGACCGAAGTCCCGTAACGGAATGGACCCTTTTCTACAAAACCCGAAATAGCAACGCCCGCTCTACGGAAATCCGTTGCTTCATCTTCCGTTTCAACGGCAGATTCAACTGGAACAAGAACACCATCATGACAAGTGAATGTCCCGGTTATAGCCGTATCGTTGAATGGCTTTTGAATTTCAGAAGTATCTTTACCTAATTCTTTACTAGAACTAGAAACTCGATGATGATGTTCCCTTTGCGAAGAACTGCTCACCGAAGAAGAGCTACTCTTATTATCTTTGGGCGGATTTTCTTTTGGCGGATCCTCATTAGAATCCGAGCTTTCTACTTCCGAAATCGTCTCGCAATCTTCGCCATCGCACGGAATAGACCCATACTTAACAGAATCGCAAGACGTCAAAACTAGCGCCAATAAAAATAATATCCAAACCCGCATAAGGTGAATATTAGTAATTTCTAATCCGTGAACCCAGACTTGAGGCCACGAATAGCGACATATCGGCGATTTCCCGACTTGTCAATGATAATAGCAACTCCGGCCAAGTAGTTAATCCACTTTCCGCCATCGTACTTTTTCAATTCTATCTGCAAATTCGAGCAGTAAGCCACAAGCGGAACCATCAACTTGTCATGCGAGCTCAAGAGCACAAACTTCTCCTTGGTGTATTTCTTGAGAAGAACATCCTCGATAAGTTCCACGGAGCGTTCAGCGAGATTGTAGTATGCCGCATTAGCTCCCGTCGAATAAGCACCCGTATAAGCATACTTGGAGGTCACTTCCCAGCCACCGCCACATTCACTCTTAGCCTTTTCAACCTCTTCGCTATTCTTGGTGTACCAATCGTCGTTCAACTGCGGAATCGTATCGCGCGTATCATAAGATTGGCCACGGCCCTTGGCAATTGACATCACCGTCTGATGGGCGCGCAAAAATTCAGAACCGCCAAGAACAAAATCTTCCTTGAATTTTTTCAGTCTAGCACCGACTTCTTCGGACTGTTTTTTACCATTGTCGGTAAGGGTCCCGCTTTTGCTCGTATCGTCACCGCGTTCCGCATGGCGCAACACAAAAATCACACGTTCATCGTCCTTGATACTTTCATAAACATCTTGGATATCGACAAACGTCTTGGCATTTGAAGCAAGGACAAAATAACGGTCTTTTTCAAGAGCGGTCGCCTTACGCCATTCCTTTTTGGTACCATCATACACAAGGATTTCACCCGTGAAAGCACCACGACGCACATCGCCATCTTTAGCAGGGGTCGCATCGCCCATAAAGTCCTTCAAGCTATCAGGAATAGCTTTCCATCCCTTTTGCTCATCGCATACAAAGCGTTCCTTGGACTTCGAAACATCATCGTATTTTGCAGCATAAAACTGGCTCGACTTGTTCTTGACATAGAAAATTTTGCCAGCGGATTCCGCATCGCATTCAGGGAATTCCAGTTCTGTCAAATAAAAATTTCTGAGATGCGTTTCAAATTCCGCAGCCTTGCCCATCCGCGATTCAAGCGTCTTGCGAATAGCCGCATAGCCATCGTTCAAATCATTCGAAAGCGCCCAATCCGCAATCGAAAAACGAGAAGCCGCATCATCCCATTTACCATCTTTTGAGACATCGGCCAAAACTGATTTAAAGAACTTTGCAAAGTCATCGCCAGCACCAGCCTGCAGCAAAACTGTTGCCGCCAAAAGTGCTGCGCCCGATTCGCTAATGTCAGAAACATGAATCATTTCGCTAGCATCATAATCAAAAGCTTCTAGATGGAACATGTTCCAAATTTCTTCAGCCGCATTTTTCTTTGCTTTTTCAAAGGAAATTTTTTTCCCGCTCAAAAGATTTAAAACACGATTGGCTTCAAGAGTCGTTATCATGTTCAAGTTGAAAACTTCTCCAGAAGTCACATCGCCCAAAGCCACCAATGTAAGGCTAGAATACTTGTCATTCAAAACACTTTTTAGCGAGCCATCTACAGACAATTTCACAAACGGCTGCTGCAACTTAACTTTCTTTATTTCATACGTACCATTTTTAACTTCACCCGTAAACGAAGTCTTCGTTTCTTTATATGCATCGTCAGGGTTCAACTCCACCATGCTGATTTTCGTACTCTTTGCAAAATAGTCCAGTGCAATAGCCCCCGACACTGTACCATCTTCAAAAACATAAACAATATCAAGGCCCTCTTCAGGCGGCAACTCAATTTTTATAGAACTCGAAGACGAGACCTTTCCTTTAACACTACTCGATGAAGATCTCCTATGAGATCGCGAACTCGAAGAAGACTTCGAATCTTCTCTTTTGCTGGACAATTCGGGATTACCTTTCGAATCTTCGTTCGGACGACTGACGGAATCATCGCCGCAAGCCACAAGCAGCGAAGCAAAGAAAACAAAAATCCAAATATGGGTGCACAAAGCACGAGCCTGAAAAACTTTCTGAGAAATAAATCCCATAAAAGCCCCCTTACATTCAAGTTTTTGCCACTTAAACACCCCATTACAAAGATATAATTAATGTATAAATTTCGCAACAACAAAAATAAAAAACAGGGCCAAAAAAGCGGGTCAATCGGCCCGCTTTAATTGTTTCAATTCTCGCTTTGTACTAAAGCATCTTGCCCGTTTCCAAAAAACGGGTATGCATTTCGAATGCGCGGGAAAGCGCAAGCGGCAAGTGGATTCCCTTCGCATGCTTGATGCCAAATTCCAAGACATCCGTAAGCTCAGCGCGGTAATCCGGGTGGGCGCAATTCTTGATAATCAAGCGGGCACGTTCTTCAACCGGCAAGCCGCGCAAATCAGCCAAACCTTGTTCCGTCACAAAAATCTGAGTGTCGTGATCGGTATGGTCCACATGGCTCACATAAGGCACGATGCTCGAAATTGCACCACCTTTCGCCACAGACGGCGTAAGGAAAAATCCGAGTGCGCAATGGCGTGCAAAGTCGGCAGAGCCGCCAATGCCGTTCATCATCGCCGAACCGCAAACAAGCGAGCTATTCACGTTGCCAAAGATATCCGCTTCCAAAGCCGTGTTCATGGAAATCACGCCCAAGCGACGAATCACATCGGGGCTGTTGCTCACCTCTTGCTGACGGATGATAAAATGCTTTTTCCATTCGGTGCTATTTTCAACAAATTCTTTTTGGGCAGCCTGCGAAAGCGTAAGCGCCGTTCCAGACGCAATGCCGAGCTTTCCCTTTTTCAAAAGCGGGAGCACGGCTTCCTGAATCACTTCGGTGTAAAGGTCAATTTGCCCCAGGCGGTCATCATCAGCCATTGCACAGAGCACTGCATTCGCCACCTTACCTACGCCGCTTTGGAAAGCCAGACCTTTCGGCAAACGACCCGTCGATTCCTCATAACGGATAAAATCTAAAATGCGTTCACCAATGTTCTTGGATATTTCATCCGGCTCTACAAACGGAGTCACTTCGTCATAGGCTTCGTTTTCGACAATCGCAATAACCTTATTCGGATCAATGCGCACAAATTCTTCGCCCATGCGGTCGCCAGCACTGTAAATCGCAAGCGGCTTTGCATGCGGCGGAAGTTCCGGGAGAGCATTATCGTGCATGCCCACACAGCTATCACCCAAGCGCGTGTTCAGTTCCAAGATAATCCTTTCGGCCATATCCAAATAGCAGACAGAATTTCCGCCCGAAGTCGAAAGGCAAACACGACCGTCCGGCAAAATCGCAGAAACTTCTATAATAGCAACCGTTGGCGCAGGGACGGCTCCGGTACGTACAAGATAACCCATTTTGCCCAAATGAGCGTCAATGTAATGGATGCTACCGTCGTTAATTGCCTTGCGCAAGCTCGGATTGGACTGGTAAGGCATGCGAAGCGAAAGTGCCTTAGCGCGAGCAAGAGCGCCATCGCAACTGTCGCCTGTCGAGGCGCCCGCAAAAAGCGTTACCTTAAATTCTTTACCTTCTTCGTGAAGTCTTTCGGCGCGAGCCGCAATCGCTAGGGGAACAGCTTTCGGGTATCCAGCTAAAGTAAATCCCGAAACACCCAAAATATCCCCATTACGAATCATATCTGCAGCGTCTGCGGCGCTGCATTTCTTAGTTGTAATCCAGGTCATGCTGCCAAAAATAGTATTTTTACCGCCGTGAAACATTTTATCAAGTACAATGCTATCGGCGTAATGAATACCCTGATTACGCTTGCGACTTTCTGGATTCTCCACGAAAACCTGAACTGGGATTATCGACTCGCAAATTTTCTCGGATTCGTCGTTGGGGGGCTCAACAGTTACATTTGCAACCGCATCTGGAACTTCAAGAGCACAAACAAGAAACGCACTGAAGTCGTCCGCTTCATTATCGTTTTTCTCTGTTCGTACGGCATAAATTACCTTGTACTCAAAGGCGCAACACACGTTCTCACAACCGCCTCCTGGTGCGCAGGCTTTACCGAATTCGTTTCTCAGTTTATGAAGCCGACCACATTCGCAAACCTCATCGCAAACGTAGTCTACGTGCTAGTAAGCTTCACGCTCTACAAGAAATGGGTGTTTAGGAAGTAGTAGGCAGTAGGAAGTGGTTGGTGATTAGGGATTGTCATCCTGGCGCAAGCAATAACCTTACGGCTCGACCAAGACATACAAGTATGATCGCGGCACTCGCCTTTTAAAGTTGTAACCGACGCTTTATTCTCTCGATGCCATACGACATCTCATTAATTAAAACACCCCACTTTATCTAAATAAATCATTTCGTGATGATAAAAAGGCGCACGGTTCGTGCGCTTTTTTGTACAGCACTAGAAATGCGCAGCTCGTTCATAGCGGCTTGCGGCATTCTCCAAATACAGATATTCATCATACACAAAAAGGGCGTCCTTACGGACGCCCCTTTTTAGATCTCAATCAGATTCGAAGATTACTTTTCGAACGGAACGAGTTCAACACGGCGGTTGAGCTTGCGGCCCTTCTTCGTCTTGTTATCTGCGATCGGCTTGTCAGAACCGTAACCGACTGCGCGGAGACGTTCGCTGTCAATGCCCTTCTTGACGAGGTACTTGACAACAGCCTGTGCACGCTGTTCGGAAATCTTCTTGTTCTTTTCTTCGTTACCAACGTCATCGGTATGACCCTGGATTTCGAGGTTGACAGCCGGGAGCTTCTTCAAGAGCTTAGCAATGTTGTTCAAGGTCTTGTTGCTGCTTGCAGTGAGCTTAGCAGAGCCAGACTTGAACTGGATACCCTTCTTGAGCTTGTCGAGGTCCTGGTTCTTGTTCGGGCAGCCGTTCTTATCAACTGCAACGCCAACGAGGGTGTTCGGGCACTTGTCGAGGTGATCGGCAACGCCATCCTTGTCGGAGTCAACCGGGCAACCAACTTCGTCAACAGAGACGCCAGCCGGAGTATTCGGGCACTTGTCGAGAGCATCAACGATGCCATCGCTGTCGCCATCCGGGCTGCAACCATCAGCGTTAACCGGGAGACCAGCCGGAGTGCTCGGGCACTTGTCGAGGTAGTCAGCAACGCCATCATTGTCAGAGTCAACCGGGCAGCCCTTGCCGTCAACAGCAATGCCAGACTGAGTATTCGGGCACTGGTCGAGGTAGTCAGCAACACCGTCGCGGTCAGAGTCAATCGGGCAGCCAGCAGCGTCGATAGTAGCACCAGAAGCAGTGTTCGGGCACTTGTCGAGGTAGTCAGCAACGCCATCCTTATCAGAGTCAACCGGGCAACCAGCAGCGTCAACAACTACGTTAGCCGGAGTTTCAGCGCACTGGTCGATGCCATCAGCAACACCGTCATTGTCGGAGTCAACCGGGCAGCCAGCAGCGTCAACAACAGCACCAGCCGGAGTTTCAGCGCACTGATCGAGACCGTCGAAGACACCGTCATTGTCACCGTCAACCGGGCAGCCATTAGCGTCAACAACAGCACCAGCCGGAGTGCCTGCGCACTGGTCGATGTTGTTTGCTACGCCATCATTGTCTTCATCAGCACCACGGACGTTACCGAAGCGCCAGACGAGAGAAGCCGTACCAGCATAGAGCGGGGTCGGAGTATAACCGTACTGGATCTTCTTGCCATTCTTGTCGTAGTAGTAGAGCTGATACTTTTCAGCATCCTTCATTTCTTCCTTGTTCTTCCAAGTGAAGTTGGTAAGAGCACGGATACCCACATCGAGACCGAGGGCGATGTCGATGTTTGCCGGGAGGTGGAAGCGGAAACCCGGAGTAAGAGTGAACGGATCGTAGCCAGGCTGACGATCGTAAGTACCCTTTTCTACACGGAATTCACCGTTAGCTTCAACGAAGAAGTCCATCCAATCGGTCGGGAGGATGTTGATGCCACCGCCATAGACCAAGGTGTTAGAACCCTTCGTCACAGTGCCGACGAAACCGACGTTACCGTTGAAGCGGAGCGGAGCGCCAACCTTCTGGAGGTCGAGGGTGAGGATCAATTCACCGCCGAAAGCCATGTTTCTGAGGCCGTACGGATGGGTTTCACCACCGTTGGCATGCAAGAACCAAGCATGACGCGGACGAACACCGACGGACTTGTCGCCAGTCGGGAAATAGAAGTGAGCAACAACGGCAGTGTTGAAGATGCCGTCGGTCATTTCGTCGAACGGAAGCTTTGCCTTAGCATAGAATTCGAGGTCACCGCGGCTTGCTTTCCACATGTCACCTTCGTTATTCTTCGGGGAGTTGGCATGGTCGTAGTAGAGCGGAAGAACAAGACCGAGGTCCAAGAAATCCGTTACGCCAGCGCCCAAGCTGATTTCACCGGAAACGCTACCAACGTTTTCGTAGAAAGCACTAGCCTGACCACCCTTGATGTATTGGCCACCGCGAGAAAGAGACCATGCGTCATAAGACACCTGGCCGCCGACTGCGAAACTAAAGCCACCTTCACCATTGGTTTGTGCGGTTTTCTGATGGATACCATCGGCTCCGCCCTGAAGGCCAGACTGCGCAAACGCGAAGCTACCGGCCAAGAGAGACATTGCAACTATTTTTTTCATCTATTCTCCTTGTTATTGGTTAATATTTCTTGTGATAGCCATAGTAGCCATAATAGCTGCCATAGCCGTATCCCGCATGACGTTCACACTTGTTGAAGACGAAAGCCTTCTGCAACGGTGTTTCCGTGCTGCGGTCAAAAGTATTCAAGGCATCTTGGATGCTTTCAATGGTATGAGCTGCATGCTTCAAAACACACAACAGATAATCCGCATGCTTTTCGACAAGCAATGCGTCACTGCACTGGAATACCGGAGGAGTATCCAGAACAATCAAGTCATACTTATCCTTGAACGCATCAAGGAAAGCGCTAAATCTAGAACTGTTCAAAAGTCCACCCGGATTCACAACACGAGCACCCGAACCTAAAACATGGAATGTATCCGTCACCTTGACAACATACCCGTCGCTATAATCTTCCTTTTCGAGCATTTCGCACAAGCCCTTCTGGCTATGCTTGAACAAATGACCACGACGAAGGTCCATATCGACAAGCAGCACCTTCTTGCCAGACATAGCAAAAGATGCAGCAAGGTTCGTAGAAACAAAAGACTTACCCACTCCCTGCACAAGACCGGAAACCATGAGGACTTTCTTGCCATCAGAGAATACAGAAAATTCCAAAGCCGTACGGAGAGCGCGAATGCCTTCTGCAAACGGATCATCCGGATTTACAGAAACACAAGGCTTCGTAACGTCATTCAAAGTTTTGCCATCAAGCATCGGAAGCTTTCCATAAACACCGATACCAGTAGCCTGCTCCACTTCGCTGCTGCTGCAAACGCCATTCGAAAGCATGCGACGAATATAGACAATAAAGCAGCCAAGCAGCAAGAACGCGAATACAACACCAACAAAAATCACCTTGCGGTTTGGCTTGTTCGGCAAAAGCGGTTCATACGCCTTGTCCACGATACGAACGTTTCCGACTTCACCGGCCTGCACCACGCGCAACTGCTGGATATTGTTCAGCAAGTTCGTATAAAGCTTATTGTTGACTTCAACTTCTTCCTGCAACGAGAGGACTTCTTGCTGCACCACCGGCAAAGTAGCAGCAGAGCGCTGTTGCTTTGCCAATTCTTGACGGAGCTGAGCGAGCTGTTCTTCGATAGTGCGGACAGTCGGGTGTTCAGCACGGAACAGACGTAAAGCTTCCTGCTTTTTCTGTTCAAGTTCAAGAATGCGCTGCTGGAGTGTCACATCCTTTTCGAGATGCAAGCGCGTTTCACCCGTAAGGTCGATTGTGCCCTTAGAGTGACGGAAGGATGTCAGTTTTTGTTCCGCAGAGTCAAGCTTGGCTTTGACACCCGGCAACTGTTCTTCGAGGAACATCAAAGTCTTCTTGGCTTCGGCACTACGCATTTCGATATTCTGTTTCAAATACGTATTTGCGATAGTGTTCAAAATAGCAGCAACTCGATCTGCATAGCGGTCTTCGAACGAAACTCTAATAATGCCGGAATTCTTACCTTCTTCAGAAATCGTCAGTCCCTTAAGAAGGCTCTCCACTGCAATCTGCGGATGAACGGCATTGAGCAAGAAGGTCTGACCAACGGTCGCGGTCAAAGCTTTAACGCAAATCACTAAAGTATCACCAGCAAAGGGCTTACGGTAAGTTTCGCCAACAGAGCCAGCCAACACGACCTCGCCCTCCAGTCCGAGCACTTCGTATGCACTGGAATCGGCAGTCACGCGAGCAACAAGCTTACCTTTTGCTTCCTGGAATGCGCGCGGAATAACCAAAAGTTCCAAGTCCATGCGGCCTTCGCGATGCATGAGGCGATCGGCCTTATCCAGCGGAATAGCAGAGAAACAAAGCCTTTCTTCATCAACGACATAATCAAGAACGACGCGGCTCTTGATGAGTTCCATTTCAGCTGCAGACGGAGTAGAAATATCAAGCAGAGCGCCCATTTCACCAAGAGCGAGCCCTTGCTTATTGCCCTTAACATTCACCTGAAGAAGAATATCACTTTTATAATATGGGCGGAGCCACATTGCAAGAAGGCCACCAAAAACAATGCCCAAGAACAAGAAAACAAGCAAGAACTTCCACTTGCCTTTCAAATAGACCAATACCTCAAAAATGTCGACTTCGCCATCGGCAGACGCATTCGAAGCATTTTGAGTCGTTTTCTCGTTCATTTAAAATAATCTCCAAGGACGCAGAACCAACCACCTGGCGTGGTCCAATTCGGAATATAAAATAAAAAAAAAATTAATGTTTATACATTGAAACATAAGAATCATGTAATTTTTGGGTGCTTTTAAAGATTACCCCCGTCAAAAAAGCACGAAATGACATTCTTTCAATGTAAAAGCAACCTATTCAACGGGTTAAAGCATCCAAAGAGGCAAATAAAAGGTCTTTATGCAAACCGTACAACCGATACTTTCTGTTCAGAATTTACGTCGCGACTTTAAGATGGGCGATGAAATAGTACACGCCTTACGCGGTGTGAGCTTCGACATATATCCAGGCGAATTCGTGACCATCATGGGCACATCCGGCTCCGGCAAGTCCACCATGCTAAACATTCTGGGGTGCATGGACCGACCGACTTCCGGACATTATATATTAGACGGCCAACACACAGAAACTCTAAAGCGAGATGCGCTCGCCCGCATCCGAAGCCAGAAGCTCGGATTCGTATTCCAGAGCTACAACTTGCTCAGCCGTACGACCGCTATTGAAAATGTGGAACTTCCCCTGTTGTACAATTCAAAAGTTTCAGCCGAAGAAAGACACCACCGCGCCATCGAAGCTCTAAAGATGGTCGGGCTCGAAAGCCGCATGAACCACTTGCCAAACCAGCTTTCAGGCGGACAGCAGCAGCGCGTCGCCATCGCCCGCGCACTCGTGAACGACCCTGTGATTATTCTCGCCGACGAAGCAACCGGCAACCTCGATACGCGCACGAGTTACGAAATCATGATGATCTTTCAGGAACTACACCGGCAGGGCAAGACCATCGCCTTCGTCACACACGAACCGGACATCGCGACGTTCAGCGGCAGAACAATCACGCTCCGCGATGGATTACTGAAAAAAGATGTCATTAACGAAAAAGTGCAAGACGCAAAAGAAGCGTTCGAAGCACTACCGCCACCGGAAACATTTGACGAAGAATAGAACTTAGAACTTAGTGAATTTAAATCAACTAAGATCTAAGTTCTGCCAACTTCTAACTTCCTACCGCCTACTTCCAACTTCCTACTAAAAAATATGAATCCATTTACTCTTGCAAAAATTGCTCTCCGCGCACTGCTTAGGAACCGCATGCGCACATTCCTCTCAGTGCTCGGCATCGTTATCGGCGTTGCCGCCGTTATCACCATGGTCGCCATGGGCGAAGGTTCAAAAAAATCCATCAAGGAACAGATGACGGCAATGGGCACAAACGCCATCACCATCATGCCGAACCAAAGCCGCCGCGGCGGCGTGCAATCCGAATCTTCCGAAATGCTCGAAGAAGAAGACGTCATCGCCATCCGCGAGAACGCGACTTACATCAACGGCGTATCTCCCATGATTACCGTTGGCGGGCAGGCCATTGTCGGGAACAACAACTCGCCTACAACTCTTTCTGGCGTTTCAGCAGACTACCTCAAAATCCGCAACTACGAAATCGAAGACGGCGTGATGTTCGATGACGAAGCGGACCGCATGGCAAAAGTTTGCGTCATCGGGCAAACGGTCGTAAAAAATCTATTCCCAGATGTGAATCCCATTGGCAAAACAATCCGCTACAAGAGCATTCCGCTGAAAGTCATCGGGACACTCAAATTGAAAGGCTCCGGCGATTTCGGTCAGGACCAGGATGATGTGATTTTCACGCCGTACCAGACGGTGATGAGACGCTTCTCTGCAACAACGAACATCCGCCAAATTTACGCAAACTCTATAGGCGAAGGCTATGCCCAAAAGGCAACCGAAGAAATCATGGGCATATTGAAGGAACGCCGCAACTGGACAAAACCGACCGATCCGTTCCGAGTTTTCACGCAAGAAGAAATGATCCAAATGGTCACAAGTACCTCCGATATGCTCTCGCTCGTGCTGACAGCCATTGCAGGAATTAGTTTGTTCGTTGGCGGTATCGGCATCATGAACATCATGTACGTTTCCGTGACCGAGCGCACGAAAGAAATCGGACTTCGCATGGCCATTGGCGCACGCGGCAAAGACATCTTGCTCCAGTTTCTCTTCGAATCAGTCATCATCAGCTTGCTTGGCGGCGCAATCGGAATTGCACTTGGCATTGCCGCTTCAGAAACTGTAAAACTCGCGATGAACTGGCCCATGAGCGTTTCGATGACGAGCGTTGTCGTAAGCTTCGGCGTATGCTTTGCCACAGGCGTATTCTTCGGATGGTACCCGGCACGCAAAGCAAGCAGGCTCGACCCGATTGAAGCTTTAAGATTTGAATAGAACAGGCTTCAGGTTTTAGGAAAACAGAGGCGGGCCGACGTCCGCCTTTTTACATTCTCTGTAATAAAGAAAAACAACAATTTTTTTCTTTTTTTCGTTTCTCGTCTCTCGCCTATAATGTATCTTAATACCATGAATTTTCTTGAATTTTTACAACCGATGCCGGTCGTGGGCATTCTCCGCGACATTCCTCAGGGCGCCGAAGAAGCATGCGTGAATGCATCCGCCAAATGCGGGCTCAAGGCTATTGAAGTTACGATGAATACATTCGCCGCCGCAGAAATCATAACAAAGATCAAGTCTTTTGCAAAGCCGCTTGGTATCAAGGTCGGCGCAGGTACAGTGCGTCACGGGAGCGATGTAGAGAAAGCAATTTCTGCAGGTGCAGAATTTTTGGTCACGCCGAACACGCGCCACGAAGTCATTCGACTTTCGAACACTGCGGGCATCCCGATCATCCCGGGCGCACTCACTCCGACCGAAGTGCAAAAAGCTTACGACCTGGGCGCAACCGCCATCAAGATTTTCCCGGTAAACTGCGTAGGCGGTCCGGAATATATCAAGGCACTGCGCGGCCCATTCCGCGACATTCCGTTGATGGCCTGCGGTGGCGTGAATGCAGAAAATGCGGCAAGCTACCTCAAGGCAAGCGCAAACTTGCTTTCGTTCGGCGGGAGCATCTTTAACGCGGAACTCATGAAGGCTGGCGATTGGGCAACAATTGAAGCAAGAATGCAGAAGCTGCTCGATGCAGTGAAAGCTGCACTTGGGTAAGCTAGGCTTCAGGTTACAGGTTTCAAGTAACAAACAAAGGCGGCACAAGCCGCCTTCTTTCGTCTTTAGTCTGTAGCCCACTTGCGGGCGTTCTTTGTACAAGTACCAAATGCTAGGTTCAGAAATGTCGATGCAAGCATCGACGCTTCATTCACCTTACGCATTTGTCGTCTACTCTCTACCTGCGCGCATTTTGCTTTTGCATTCATACATGGAAGCATCCGCACTGCGCAACATTTCGTCCATGTCCTTGTAATCTTCGGCAGTACTTGCCGTACCATACGCAAAAGAAACACCCTGATCGACAATCGTAAGCGATTTCACGGATTCTTGCATTCTTTCGGCGCAGACAAACGCACCCTTCAAATCGGTGTCCGGACAAATTACTAAAAATTCATCACCGCCCATTCGGAACAACATATCCGATTCGCGAAGCAGCTTATTGCAGGCATTCACGACCGAACGGAGCAGCAAGTCGCCCGCTAAATGTCCATGCTGGTCATTAATCTTTTTAAGCCCATTCAAATCGAAATAAACAATCGAGAAACTCGTTCCATAACGTTTGCTTCGAGCAAACAATTCACGGAGAGAACAAATCGCATGTCTGCGGTTGTAGGCGCCCGTCAAGTCATCGGTCAAAGAGATTTCACGCAAGTTGCGCAGAGAACGAGCCAAGCGCAAATGCACACCGATTCGAGCAAGCAAAATATCCGGCGCGGCAGATTTACAGACAAAGTCAGAAGCTCCCGACTGGAATCCCTGCGTCACGCTCTCTTCGTTTTCCTGATTCGTGAGGAATATAATGGGTAGATCGTCCAATGGGAAATGCTTGCGGATATTCAAGCAAACATCGTAGCCGTTCATCTCCGGCATATTGACATCGAGCAGCACAAGCTCTATCGGATTATGAAGCAAGTACTCTAAAGCCTCGGCACCGGATTTACAGCCAACCACTTCGTAACCCACTTCTTTTAAAATATCCGAGTCCTTCTTCAACTCGACTTCGTCATCATCGACGATAAGAATCTTTTCCTCTACCATTTTGTCTCCTTATCATCCTAACACTCATTCCGAACTACAAGATAATATTACTCAAGGAACTCTATTGGCGGATTTGATTCAACTAGCCCCATTTCAGCGGCTAATTTGAAGAAAAGAGCTAGCGATTGTTTGCGTTCATCCGTAAAACGGTAATCCAGGACGCTAAAATAATCTTCGATAAGAGGGCGAGGTAAATTAACTGGATATTTTTTCAACCATAAATCTAGCGCCACTGACGGATTTTTTCGGAACTCTCGAATGCCGTTTTCAAGACAATCCATATAACCATTCAGTACATGCAGCAAACCAGGTTGAAGAGCATCCTTCGAAATCACCCAGGCACCAAACACAAACGGAAGCCCTTGCCATTCTTGCCAAAGAGAACCCAAGTCATAACTGAACGCAAAACGATGGCGTTCATTTTCTTCAAGCGCAAGGTCCCCAATCAAAAGGCACGCATCATCCGTTGATTCGGCCGCAAGCCCAGATATGTATTCTGGCTGCAACCCGTAGCGGTTTTCAAGGAGAATCTTCAATAACGTAACAGACGTTTTGCTCTGTAACGTCATGCGGATGCGCTTGCCCGAAAGTTCTTCAATCGGGTAACGCGAAAAAAGTTTAACCGATCGCACCTCGAAAGAACAAGACGTGCAAAGCGACGGCGACAGCACAAAGGCGCCCGGTTTTTGCGCAAACGTAATCGAAGATGCCGGAGAAAGATGAATGGATCCATCCTTGAGACCTGAGCAGTGCGCACTCGGCGGACCGTCAATAAAAGCCACCTCGGGAAATTCATTTTCGCGACCGATAGAATTAAAGAAAAACGGCGCACAGACTAAAAAAGGGATTCGACCAACACGAAGAGTCATGTAAAAAAGTTAAATTTTTACACGTGGCGAAATTGTATGCCACATCAAAAACAAACCGATTAATTTAAAAGTTAATGGCTAAAGAATAATGGCTGTATTTCACGTGAAGAAGACCTCGCTCGGCGATGACCAGACTAGTCTCGTTTTCAAGGGCAAGATTGTAGAAGGCCCCATCAGCAAGGGCATGACCATTGAAATTCCTGTAACACAGGAAGCTGTCGTCAAAATGAAAATTTACGACGTCGTCCAGTTCGACAAGCAAAAAGACGAAGACAAAAAGGTGGGCCTTGTTGTAGATTTTTATAACCTTCCCGACGATATGGAAGTCATCATGGACTTAAACATCGCCGACGAAGATTTGAACATCGTAAACGAATAACCTATTCATTCACCGGCTGCTCCGGCAGCCAAAGTATGGGATACACGCATGAATAAAGAAAGATTGCGCGGAGTGAATTTGGGAGGATGGTTCAGTCAAGTAGACTGCATCGAAGAAAAGGACCCTGTCGGTTTTCCGGGAGTGGTCGGCCACATCAAGACGTTCCTTGGAACAAACGATTTCAAACGCATCCACGATGCGGGGTTCAACCATGTTCGTTTGCCAGTAGATTACTTTAATTTATTTAAAGGCGACGAGCTCAAGCCGGACGAAGAAATCTTTGCTTTACTCGATAAGGCACTCAAGGACATCCAAGACGCCGACCTAGACGTGATTCTCGATTTGCACAAGTGCCCGGGTCACGATTTCCACCTCGCTAGCAATCACGAACAAGCTTTCTTTGCCGATGCGAACGCCCGCAAGGACACCCGCAAAATTTGGGCTTTCATGGCCGAACGCTACAGCTCCATGCCCCGCGTGATGATGGAACTCTTGAATGAACCGGCCGCAAGCGATTCCAAAGTTTGGGACAAAGTCAAGGACGAAATCTTCTGGGAAATCCGCAAACATGCGCCCAAGAACACCATCGTCGTAGGCGCCAACAAATGGAACAGCGCAAGGGAATTCGAATTCTTGACACCGCTCGATGACGACAACGCCATCTACAGTTTCCATACCTACACGCCGGTGACGTTTACACACCAAGGCGCCGCCTGGATTGACGATCCGTTCTTCAAGATTGAACGTCCGTGGCCAGGCGATTATGCCGCCCCCGAAGGAGATTGCGCTACTCGACTCCACGTGGAATATGGCAAGTGGGACAAGGCACAGTTACAGGCCAGCATCCAGAACGCTCTTGATTTTCGTGCCAAGTACGACTTGCCCGTAAGCTGCAATGAATTCGGCGTTTACGTACAAGTTCCTCGCAAGTATCAACTCGCCTGGATGCGCGACTTCCTTGACATTCTCCGTGATGCCGACGTGGGTTACAGCTACTGGAACTACAAGAATCTGGACTTCGGTCTCGTCTCGAAAGGCGAATCGCTGCACAACGATTTGCCGCAGTATAACAACCCCGAACGCCTCGACTCCGAGCTCATGGAAATGATCGCGAAAGGGTAACGCGGCGGAGCCGCAGTAGGCAGCCAGCAGAACTCAGAATTTAGACAAGAACGCCTCGGATTAAATCCGGGGCATTTTTTACTATTGAGCAACTAACAAATAGCACATTTGCCACAGTCCCTTGCTAACAGTTGTTGACAAAATGAACGGTCAAAATTCCGGCCCCTTGCATTTTATTTTTGGCTTATATATTTTTAGTACGGATCCATTGAGGATGCCATCCGGTCCAGCCGGGCGTTAATATATCAGTTACTTTTATTCTAACAACTAACAAATAGGATACTCATGGCAAGACCCATCAGAGAAACTCCGATTTTGTTCGGCGAGGATGCTCGCCGGTTTATCGCCCGTATGCAGGAGAGGCACCCCGAAACTCCGGAAGCTCGTGCCCAACGTTTACGGGACTACGAATTTTTCCTAAAAGCATTTGAACGAGGCATGCGAGAAAAGCGTGCCCGCGAAGCCGCTAACGGAGGTAAAGATCCATGGTTCGACAATATATAGATAACGAGTCTATTCGATTTATTCGACTGCAACCATTCAACAAAGTCAAAAGTTTTGACTGCGGAGATGCTGATTTAAACGATTTCATTTTAAATCGCGCAACTCTTTTTGACAAATACATGTTAGCGGTCAGCTACACCTGTGTTGACATCAACGACACCAGCAGGCCTTTAGCCTATTTTAGCTTGGCAAACGACAAAATCGCAACCAGCGACTTTCCTAGCATGACGGAATTCAACAGATTCCGCCGTAAACAAGGATTCCCGAACGAGAAAAGGCTAAAAAGCTACCCCGCCGTGAAGCTCTGCCGCCTAGCCGTTGACATCTACGCCAAAAATCAAAAACTCGGTACACAAGTTCTAAACATCATCAAGTCCATGTTCGTCATCAACAACAAGACAGGCTGTCGCTTTATAACGGTTGACGCCTACTTGGCAGCAGTTCCGTTCTACGAAAAGAACGGATTCCGCATGATGAATCTCGAAGACAACGATCCGCATACACGATTGATGTACTTCGACTTGATGGATCTGGTGGCGTAAGGCAATAAACGGAAAAAGACCTACTCGACTCCGAATTCATGGAAATGATTGCGAAGGGGTGAGTTAGAATTTAGAACTTAGAGCTTAGAACTTAGAGGTTTGTCATACAGATGCTAAGGGCTCAGTAGATAGTAAAACATGGCTTCTTCGTCATCCTGACGCCGAAGGCGGATATATGAAACTAGGCACTTTAGTGCCTTAGTTGAATTAGGTTCGAAGGAGCTGGATCCAGTTACAAAAAAAAGGCGGACGAAAGTCCGCTTTTTTTATTCCACATTAAAGATTTTCATCGGCAGAAGATGTCTTTGTTTTGCTTTTAGAACTTCAAGAGCAACTGTACTTTCACCGCCTTGAGGCGAATTCGTCTTTATCGTCACTTTCTTAAGCGTACCCGGAAGCGAGCAGGAATTATCGCAATACTCGAATTCGCTCACTGAACCCACTCCATTCACAACAACATTCATCTTCATCACACGTTTGTTTTTTTGTGAATAGTAAAGCGTTGGCTTGGCCGGATCCTTGGGTGTTAATTTCCAAAAGTTTCCCTCAGCAATAGGATTGTTGTAATCCTCAGGAGACCCCATCTGCTTATTCACATCGGCAGGATTCTGCGCAGGCATATTCTGCGCAGGGAGCTTTTTTCCAGTCTTCAAGTCCGTCACCTTCATTCGACCGTTATTCTGCACCATTTCCATCTGCATCATACTTGACTTGATGGTGGTAATGGATTTCGATTCCCCCGCAGTAAGCAAAGCCACGTTTATCACCTGCGAAGGCATACCGGGAAGTGTTACCGTAGTACGCATCTGCATTTCACATGTATCAGGAAAAGCAGCTTTCTTTTGATTATCAAAAACCGTCTGCAAGCTAAGTGCATTTGCATGAATCGAAATGAACGAAGCAGCAACAAAAATTTTAAATAATTTATTCATAATACATCCTTAAAGCATAGAAAGTTTCTTTGTCGATTTAATAGTTCCATTTACCTTTAACATTAAATACGTCCTGTTCATATCTATTCCCGTCCAATTAACACGAACAAATTGTTCACCGGGAGCAAGGCTCCCGTTAAAAATAGATTTTACAGGCTTGCCCAAGGCGGTCACCAGACCCAGTTCCACATTCATCCACTTATCAATCGTAAGGACAAGACCTTCTGATGTACGTATAATAGGAATTGTTCCCGGCGCTTGATAACCGAATTCAACATTGTAAACAGAATCAGGAGCCATTTCGTCCGGTGCAGGTAACGGCCAAACCGGTGTATCGCCGTAAATCACGTAACCCGTAGAATCGAACAAACAAATGCCACGAGCCACCCTCATCGCCACTCCCAAACTGTCATGGCTAGGATCATCGAGCGCATTCCACAATTTTGTCCATCCGGATAAGTGCAACGAAACTTTCACGGGATTCTGCCAGATTTTACCCGCAGCAAGCGATTTATCGCAATGGACAGTCACCTGCCAGCGACCAGAACCAAGACTTTCCATAGAGGCCGAGGAACACTCAGACTTGTCGTTTATTTCATAATCTGGGGCAAGCCCCTCTTCCACAAAGAAGTAGTAACGCACATCGAAATTTTTCAATGCGACATTGCCCGTATTTTCCACCTTGAAGTGTATTTCGCTTGCCTGATTGTTACCACGCATATCAGCTGCGAGCACACGAGCCTTGGTCTCAAGCGACACAGGATCTTCCATCTCGGCACAAGAACCGCCAATCAGATTATTTTCGCTGTCAAGGACAATAACGCCAGCATCTTCATAGAAGCCGTCGATATTTGCAACGAGGCCAGAATTCGGATCTACAAAGGACGGGTCATCGGAAGCATCCCACGGGACATTACGTAGATTGTACAAGCCAAAGTGCGGTCCGTCGCCATTGAAAACGGTTCCGGCAATAGGAATTACCTCGGCAAACTTCCATTCCACATAGCCCGTGTTGGCACTTTCGGAATGCACCGCAGGGAATGTCGCCACATTGTTCGGCCAGTAGCGATCGACACCGGCTGCCGCAGCATCCTCACCACGGAAATAGTAGCGGACAGAGAATCCGTTCACAGGTTCATTAGAAATGTTGCGCAGGCGGATTCTCGGACGGAGCGTAGATGTTTCCGGATAACCTTCGTAGCGCAAATACGACTTTATCTTGCGAACCGTATCGGCAGACGCAATTCCAGCAACCTTGTCAGATGAGCTTACACCCCAGGCAATCATCGAAGCCGGAATGTTGGCTGTAGTGAGAGCTATACCACCAATCTGAATAGCGGCAGGAACCTTCAGAGTCAACGTATGCGTACCAGCAGCAAGATGCACGGACACGCCCGAAACCGTCACGGCTCGCCATGTATTGGAAACAGCAGCTGTTCCTGCGAGCAAGTTCGATTCGCCGACAAAGACCGGCTTATCGCCAACTGTCGCAGACCTTGTGTACAATACGACATTGTAGTCCGCCGCATTCTCGACAATTACGGACATTGTGAGTGTCGCCGAATCGCCCGATACAAGATACTTGTTGCCCGCCACAGAGCAGGAGAACTCGTTCGAGAATCCGCTTACGGCATCCATATCCTTCACGGCAACAACAATGATATCGGATACCTCGCCAGCATCGGTTACAGGCTTCGAAAGTTCCTCGACTTCCGCAGCAGAAAGCGCACGCGAGTACATGCGGATATCAGCGATGTTCCCGATATAGGACGATTCACCGCCAGCCTTGCCCATGGAGAATCGACCATCCAGTTCGCGTTCCTGTGAAATTCCGGCATCCCTAGCTTTTTTCAATATGCCATCGACATAGAACTTCACATGCCCAGAATCTACGGTCACTACTACGTGAGCCCAGGACTTTTCACCGATTGGAAGCAGTTCAGAATCCCAAGAACGAGAACCTTCGACCAGTTTCAACACGCCTCCGCGCTGCATGAGTTCAATATTGAGACCGTTAATTCCCGTAAAACCGAGCACCCTACGCCATGCGCTGTACCCTGAACCACGCTTGATACGCGCTTCAAACGAGTAAGAAGTCGAACTTCCAAAATAAACGGTCCCATTACCACTAGCAAAGTCTGCAGCCCTACCGAAATAAAGTCCCGCATCGCTTTGCCATGCATTTTTCATGTTCGTCAATTCAAGGTCATGGCCTGTACCAAGGAACTCATGAGCATAATTTCCACCACCTTCACGAGCAGGATACCACAACGCAAGTTCCGTCGGATACGGGTAAAGCTTTCCGGATGTAAATTTCTGTTCCGCGTGATTATGGCCGTAATCTTCCACGCGCATGTTCAGAGCGAGATTGCAACCGGAGCACTCAGCAAGCCGCTTTCGGGAAATGCGGACACTTGCAGACACTTGACCAGTCGTATCAGGCCGCAGATTTATTACACGCAACGTATCGTCACCAAACACAGGTGTTACAATTACGCGAGCGACACCCGATTCAGAATCCATCACTTTTGCGCTCACCGTAAATATACGGTCAAGAACCTCGGAAGAATCATCCACGGAGAAGTTCCTGATGACAGGTCGCGCAGAATCCGTATAAACCCGCGGCCCTGCCATCTGCAAGTCCATACCGAGAATAGAAACACCAACATAACGAGACTCGTAAATACCTTTGGCGATTTTACCAATTCGTGGTTCGCTAGAAGTCTTGGAACCATCATAAATAATCGTATCGGGAATTTCTCCTCGCACTTCTGCAGCAACACGACCATTCCGATAAAGCGTCACTAACCCATATCCCGGATGCGTACAACTTGCCCCATAAGCCATAAAGCCATTGTCAAGGCCAAGCCACAACGAGTCCGACGGGACAGAACAGGCAAACTGAGTATTCACTGTCAGAGCACGAGCCACCGCCGGAGCCGCAGGAAGTTCTTCCATATTTCCATTTGCGTCGGGTTCGCCAAGAGCAACCACGAACACATAGCTAGTATCGATAGCTTTTCCTCGCGACGGCAAGGTTACTTGTGCAAAGCCATTGGAATCCGCCGTAAACGAAAGCAAGGCCGGCGGCGTAGCATCGCCGCGATTGGCCCACAGCGAGTCATCATCTACATACAAGCGGTATCTCGAAATGCCGTCCACGCGAACCGTGCGGGTTTTCACCGATGCAATTTCGGGCAGAACGGTCACGCTGAAGTTTTGCGTTTCAGCAATGGAGGAATCCATCGCCGTAAACACAGAGAATGTTTGCGTCTCGGCAGAAATGAACAGGTATGCCCATGCAAAGCTATCACCGACACAGCGAACCTTCGTCATTTTATTGCGATCATCGCATTTTAAGGTGTCTGCGCCCTCCATGACGGCACTTCCATCCGCATTCAGGAACCCATACAACGCATTTTGAAGCGGAACAAATCGTTTACCTGTTGTATCGACCTTGTACAGCCTTACCGTCTGCGGAGTCGCACGCATCGCCTTCATTTCATCGTAGCTTATCTTCACCTGAATACGTGGCCGCACGGAATCCGCAAATGTCATATGCGGCAAAATTTCGATAATCGGGCCCTTGAGCGCCAAGTTGTTGAATACCTCGAACGAATAATCCTTCGCGTCAATCGTTCGTACAGTAACATCTTTGGCCGTATCCACCGAATTCTTCGGGAATGTGACACTCACTTCTTCGAACAAGGATTTGACGGTCTTGTAGTCCGATGCATCCACCGGGCGACCGACAATCATGTCAAATTTTGCAAAATTATACGATGTTTTATCTTTATCTCCCCACAGGAGCATGAACTGAGTATTCCCTTGCAACTTATTCACATCGAACCAGCCCAAACGATACCAGCCCTTCGTATCAACCTTGATAGAATCTTTCCATCTCGGTTCCAGCATGGAATTAGGAACGGCATAGAAAGCATTCCCATTCAAATACGCCAACTGATAATTTATGCCATTTTTCAAGTATGCCCGAATTTCCACAAGTTCTTTCGGACGCTTGACTTTTATGGAATCGGCAGGCCTAAATTCCACATACCTATCCGCAGAATCAGGATAATCGCCCGAAACTTTCAAATGAGTATGGTCACTAGAATCTAGCTGCAATAAGATTGCAGAATTCAAAACAACATTTTTAACCCATTGATTATAGTTGATATAAAGACTATCCGCTGCCAAAATATTATTCATCGGCAGTTTTGCTTTATTAGGACGCACAGGAACTTTTACAGTCGTGTCCATATCTTCGGACTTGCGATAAACAATATCATAAGCTATAGAATCCGCACGGACATAAAGCGTATCTTTTCTACTGGACAAAGTCAGCACAGAATCGCGAAGAGTAACCTTTGTTGGATTAATACCTAGCGAATCTACCGAAGCTACGACATGATCACTGGCAAGATTGCCAAGTATTTTCGTAACCGTATCGACTTTTACGAAAAATTGATGTTTCGCCTTATCATAATCTTGAGAAGATGGAACAACAGAAATTTCAACGGATTTTCGACCAAATTTTGAAACATCGAGACTATCCTTGAATCGCTGTTCCAAAGTTTTTCCCGTAGCAATCGCAGGCGTGTTCACCATATTCTTTATGAAACCGTCACTACGCACAAAGTTTAAAGTCCATACGGTATCCGTGTAATCTCCATAATAGTAGTGAATACGGGAAGCCAAGTCATAATACTTGTAACAAGCAGAGCTACCATTGCTTGCAAAATCCCATTTTTGCCCAGAGGCCAAGCAAGAATCCGTCACTTGAGTACGCCAATTTAAAGTTGCCGGATAAGCGATGGTATCCACATTGCGGCTTGTATCTATTTTCGCTCTCGATATCGCCATATTGCGGCCTACATAGAATTCAACAAATGCTCCCTTCAAATAGAATGGAGTCTGCTTAACCACAGAATCATTGCTCGTTGCAGAAACGACACATTTGCGACCATTTGAAGTTGATCTCATAAAACCGACATTCGTCAGCATGGTATCGCAACCACTCGAATCTATCGAAGCATTTACAGCAAGAACCTTAAAATAGTCATGTTCATCTTTGGGAGCAAAGAACTGCATATCAAACCGAGCAGATTGCATATGCTGCGCATCTTCATCAGCAAAGAGGAACGTATTTAAACCACCATCCAATAACGAAGCCGGATACATCGGCAAATACTGAACTTCAAACGGGGTTAACAGGCCATAGGTCCTGTCGTATTTCCATTTGTTTCCATCGTAATAAGAACCCGTCGCAACATCTAGTTTAAGTATAGTATTAGAATTGCCTTGCAAAGCTTCCCAATAACCACTTTCCCCATCACCAAAAATTGTCTTGTTCGTATGGTCAAAACGGACTGTGCGGTTTACGAGGTTGTCCATGCCGAAAGGGGCATCCCAATAGGATTTGGGGATAGTCAATTTAACATAAAAATCCATTTCTCTCCAACGTTCCTCGTTACAGCCATCATTTATCGTTCCATAATTCTTATAAAAATAATCAGAAACCCTATAAATATCCACATTAAACAAGTTTGCGTTCGGATTGTAATTAGGTGTATTTTTTAACGTATCTACGCCATATGCACAAGACGTATCGGCAAAAGCAGAATCAGCATATACTACAGAACAGTTCTCATTTTTTGATGTAACAATTGATGTATCGTGAACAGCACTTCCGTCAGGTTTTGGAATATTCCACCCATTAGCCCCATCGGAATCAAGGTAATCAGATAATTTCCAAATCACTTCTGTTGATTGTTTTAAATTTTTAAAATCCTTTGCATTTAATAAAGAAATGTCCCTTCCTTTTAGTTGATCATTTAAAGTACGTTCCATCAAAACAATGACATCAATGTGTGTTAAATAATCCTTATTATTATCATAGCCATATTTAAATTGTATTGGTAGCCCAAAAAGAGTCCCTGGTATATACGCATGATGATATATATGGAGTGAATCGCTTAAATTTTCGGAATCATAAGAAAGAATCTTGCTATAAATTATAGTATCACTTCGTTGATTTGCTGACTCGCAATAAGACCCAATCCCGATAACTTGTGTCATTTGCTCTCGATGAACATCAAGCATCGCTAGAACCACCAGCTTCAATTCTTTCCTGTGTCTCTTGAGCGCCAAGCTAAAACGCTTCGGCTCGTACTTGTAAATCTGTTGCGTTCCTGAAATTTCACCGACCAAGGGAACTCCATTCACGAGCGACGAATCCGGGAACATCCAGCCGCTGGCATTCGCCTTGACCAGATAATCCGCGATAGGCTCGTACCTGTACATTCCGGCATTCGCAAAATCCGGTTTCGCTTCCGAAATAAATATTGCGGGAACAGAGTCTTTCAAATTCTTCGGATCCGTCGGAGAAATGTCCCTCATCGTTTCCGCATACTTTACATGGAAAGAAGCCTGCGCCGTATCCGCCTTGGAACCATCCACAGGTGACGCGATAACCAGAAGGGTATAATCGCCCTCCGTAAATTGCGCCATATTCTGTTTTCCCTTTCCGTTCCAACGCACCTGATAAGCGGAATCGTTAGCATTTGCACGTATAACAGTAGCAGGATCCTGTAATTTTGCAACTTCCGTTGAACCATTCATCACATAGATGCCAACATGCGCATCCCTGTACTTGATTCCATATTTTGCAATCATCGCATTAAGTTTCAGCACTGTTCTTTCGCATGAATCCTTTGGTGTCGTCGCGGATTCGCAAACCAACGCAGAATCTTTCTTTGACAGAATAAAATCAGGCAAGTTCTGAGGAAGAGCAATCTTTACATTGGGCAACTGAATTACGACTTCTGCGGAATCCAGGAATACATGCGGACTCGAAGAGATATTTTCTGTAGCTTCCGCATAAATTTTCATTTTACCCGTAGCAGGATACATTCCCGTTTCCGGGGCGCCATTCCATACAAACGTCAAACCGTATGCACGTGGATTCACCGTCCAGCCCATCATAAGCGGATTGAGAGTATCGCTGTTCACGCGTCCTTCCGCAATCCAATAAAAACCGTCACTATCATTTTCACCGAAATACACATGCATCTTAGGCAAAGTTGTATCGGCATAAACATTAGCTCGCGACAGCCGGAATGCCTCCGTCGCAGTCATCACTATATGGCCAGATTTTCCCGTCACAAGCATTTCATGGTTGACTGTCGAAAGTGGCGACAGTTCCGGGAAATCATCAAAATACGAACCCACAAAAGACGACAAAGATGTCAAATTATAACCAATTGGCCGAACTGTACATTTTGCATAACTGCCCTTATTAACAGATTCGCAAGTCTTACCAAAGCCGGCTGAATCATAAGAGACAACCAGAGAATCATTGGCCCCTAACCCATTCCATTGCAAATGATACTTGCCATCCAATTCATAGAACCACACGGCGGAACTATCCGACACGGTATCCTTCGGAGCGCCATAGTACGGGTTTCGCCACGCTTTCGAAACGGATTCATCGAACATGCCGACATGTTTTGCATCTTCGGCATATACACGCAAGAAATAACTGCTATTAAACATTCCCGACCGATAAAGCGATATTTCAAGGGAATCTACACCTACATGCAAAGTATCTTGATTCTTGACAAAATGCCATTTGAGACTATCACCAAAAAATTCATCCCGTTCATCACCTAAAAACACATACGATGTATCTACTTTCCACAAGCTGTCAGGACCGCCGATGCAGTCTTCTCCAGCACATACTCCAAGTTCTATGATGAACGTTCCTTCCAGAAGCGAATCCTTGCCGACTTTACGATCAAGGTAGCCCAATACTGCATCATTACTTTGCGAAGTCTTGGAAATATTGCGGTGCGAGCTATCGCGCAAGGCGGACACAACGAAGATATTCGAAGTTTCCCAGACAAGCGAGCCATTCGAATTGCGAGAATCCACACTGGCGTAACGCAAGCGGTATATGGTATTCGACGAATCCGCAAGTTTGACTGGCGGCGCAATGCCCGAAATGGCGACAAGCTGATTGTAATCCACAGAGTCTCTTGGCGAAGAAATCACCGGGGTACGCTCGCCAATGTAGAACAGATCCGTCTTTACAGAAACATTGCCTGCGGCATCGATACAAGACACTTCCAGATAACATTTGCCACGCCTTCCATCTAACGAATCCAGCTTAAACGTCACGGAATCATTTTTCAGAACCTTATCCGTTATTCTCTTCCACGACGTTTCCTTGCCGCAACCGCCCACATGGTAATGGCAATGCATGCCCGTACGATTCAACGCAATGTCGGAATTTTCATTCACGACAATTTTTGCCGAGTAATTCTTGACGGAATCCGGATAGACGAGCTGCGTACTTACGAGGCTTTCGATATTCGGGGCGGTTTTATCCACACGCAAGTTTTTAGAGAGATTATAGAAAGCTTCATTTCTAGCTTGGTCGCGAACAACAGCCCGAATCTTGTAGTCGCCGTCCGAAAGACGCAAGCCCGCCATTTCAGTCCACGAACCGTGTGCAGCATCGCCGTTTTTGATCCACAAGGAATCACCGGCACGGTCTACCTTTGTGGTATCTTCCGCATGGATGAACTGCCAAGCGATTGTCACAGGAACACTGTCACGACCGTTCAGCGGCTCCGTAATCTTGTAAGAAATTTCAAGCAGGCTATCTTCAGTAACATAGGCGTAACCAGACTTGCGAGCAGGATGGGAAAGTTTCGAGTATTCCGATGATCCTGTAGAAAATCCTTTCAGAGTCTCGTCGCTCATCACGGGAGCCTTCGTATCGACAAAGAACGTGTCATATACGGTTGTAGAGTTCACCGAGTCCGCAGCGGTCGGCCAAAGTGACGGCTTGACACGGTTCGGATGCATCATGATGGCGGTAACGAGGGAATCCATCTTGTTAAATACGGCACTGTCAGGGACCGCGTAATCTACGGCGTAGGCCTTGATGCGGTAAAATCCGTCGCCTTTTTTTTCAATCATTCTACGAGTCGTATCGTTCCACTGTATCGCAAAATCAGGCGAGGCGACATCGGACATCGCGGGGAATTCCGCCACCTGCGTAAACGGATGGCCTGCTGAATTCGCATCCATTTGTTCCAAAGTAAGGCGCATCGCACGGATGTCGGGAGTGCTCGCAGAATCGCCCCAGGTAAAGCGGGCCACAAACGGATCGTTGCTCGGATTGACAAAATCATTTTCAGCCCTCAAAGTGAAAACAGGAGCTGTCCTATCGACTCTGAACGGGACTTCGTATGTATTCGAAGAGTCTTTGTCGTCAGGTGAAGCGATATTGTTTATATCGACAAAGAATTTCCAGAGATAATTGCCCTGTTGCGGGTCGCTGTTTCTTTGCTTCGAAGTAAAATAAGCACTCGACTTATCATAAACCTTGCCAATAGAATCAACATCGGCTTGCCCGATGCGCGACATGTCGATTTTCCAGTCTACGGACATGTCCATTCCCTGCCGCGTATAAGGGGAGGCACTGTCTAAAACAAACTGCGGAAGAATGATATCATCGGCCCCGGCGACCGTGAAACCCTGATAGCCGATCGCACTCGCATACGCCTTGAAACCCTTGATCTTGTTCACGACAACATCACGCTTGGGCCACGAAGGCTGAAGCATATTCGCGGTCGCCTTGAAGAGATAATAAAACCGCTGCGTGTTCGAAAGGCCTATCTTGTTCACCGTCGAAATCGTGACCGTATTCTGGTTGTCTTTTTGTAGCGCAAGTTTGTTATAGTAACCGTAATCATCGGGATTAAAGTCAAACTGACCGTTCTTCTTGACTGGGTGGGGAACTTTGTCTATAGTATCGCGACGAATTTCCGTGCGAACGCCATTCACGTCCGCCGAATCCACTACCACAATCGGGTTTATCCAATTCCCGCCGCCGAAGCGTTTATAAACCGTACACGCTGTTGAACTCGTATCCGGCTTGGATATATCGCACTCCCACGCAATTTCTTCCTGGAAATTGAAGTTCATGCGGATCTGGCGCAACCTGTGCGGCATCAAGTCGTCAACAACAAAGGAATATTTTTCGATAAAGTCTTCAACAACTATCGCGGGAACCTCGTAACGCTCCACATGACGGATAGGGACGCCTTTCGGGTTGTCACTGCCGTCAGGCTTCAAGCCGTCCACCTTTTCCCAGCGGTCCACCTTCACGCCCATCTTGGACCAGTCGGATTCGGAATGGAACTTAAGCGGAGTCAACGCAGAAACTCCCTGCATCCAAAGCGTCGAATTCAGGCTGTCCTGTTTTGCAAACAAACCTGTGGCACAGTTCACGGAATCACGCGGACCGATATAATAGCAGTTGCGGTTCAGGGACGCAACTCTAGCTGAAACAAATGAACTCAGGCGGGAATCAAGGCATGAATTGATATTCATGCAGCTATCGCTTAACATTTCCTCTATTTGTTGCCTATACGTTTTCAAAGACGACGCTGCGTTCAAAACGGAATCACGAACTGACGCCTTTTTTGCAGAAGAAGCATTCTTCAAGAAAGTAACTAGACTTCTAAAATCATCGCTTTCATCTGAATTTTTCTGCAAAGAATCCAGCGTATGAACATCACTCAACGCCAGATTCACGAAAGGACGCTCGTAAAGGAAGTCTTCCATGAGATAAGGAGTCCAACTCGTATCACCGGTTTCTATTCGAGAATAGGAATAGGAAATTCTTTCGTCACCATTATTAGCCATCAAAGAATCCAAAATGTCAGCTTGTAGTGGTCGCTGGTGAGAATACGTCATTTCATCTTCCAAATCCTCAACCAAATAGGAACTAACCATATTATAAATAAGTGCTCCTGAACCAGCCGCAATTGCAATGTTTGCCGCGAAAGCGGCAGGCTTAATCCAAGCCAAGGCGGCATCCGCTGCAAGGCATGCGGCAGCGGCAATTGCGGTTGCCTCCGCGGCTACACGCCATGCTTCGCTATCTGCCGTAGGAGCAGCATTAAATCTAGCTCGTTTAACATCCGCAACACCCGATGTCAAACTAATTGTATTGTCGGCCCATCCAGAAGACTTTGAAACCAACGAAGAACCCTGTTCCCTTGCCGATGCAGACGCCATCAAACCAACCGTAAAAGCCTTTGACGCAAGGGCAAACGAGTATGTACTAAATATGTCGTCGCATTCATCCAATTGGGAAATGAAATTTTCTACGCCAACTCCTATTTCGGCGGGAATCAAGAAATACACCATCTCAGGGATATTCTTGTGAGGGTCGGTAAATGTAATGCTACTATCTGCACCAAGCAATCGGAACATAGGAAGCGAATCATGCGCCTCAATATTTTTCAGAAAACCTATATGTCCCTTACCCTTCTTCAAGGGATCCACATAATCTACCAAAGGGTCGCTATCAACATAGTCGTCAAGCCCACTTAAAATTTGGGGACCAACAACCGCATAATCTATCCACTGAGCCGCTAGTATCATGACAGAAGACGTTATGCCAACAATTTTTGACATGGGTCCACCCGCCATAGCCGCCACGCCAACTATAAGCATCAACGCATCGGTCACAATATGTTGAGAAAGTGCAACATCCCTATTTTTTAGATCCAGTTCCATATTCAAGGCGCCAGTTCCTTCGTGCGGAGAATCCAGCGTTATAACCTTGTCTACCTCATTGTGGTAGTAATCGCTGTTCTGAATCCATTCGCGGGACACAACCCCGCCCATAGAATGACCAATAAGAATGTAACGGGAAGCAAGCTGGCGATACAAATCGGGATTACGACGTATAGAATCAAGAGCTTCCTGACCATATAAGTTATTGCTTGGTTTTTCCGGATCTATAATAGCAGCTTTTACTTCCTGAGCTTCTTCAACCAAAGCCCGGCGCTGTCCAAATTTTTTATCCTTATTCCATGTCCGTAGCCCCAGCTCCTTGGCATTGTTGATCGAGTTATTGGCAGGATTTGTAAATGCTCGCCAGTGGTAAATGTATGAATTCTTAGCGTTACGATTATTTCCAATATCAGGTTCTTCAAATACATTTTTCGAAAGCCATTTCGTTATCCTGGAATCCTTAGAATACGCTCCAAGGGACGCATCGCCACCAAGATAGACAGATTCTTCATATGCTGATGGATAATCGCTACTCTCTGTAATACCCTTTGCAGATTCATAGGCACCATGCAAAAGCATGACGTTGTAGTTTTCTATAGATTCCATCGGTTTGGGCACAGACCAACAACCGACGGCAAAAACTAATACTAAAGCAAACAGTTTTTTCATATTTTTCCCTAATAGTTTATTGATTCACCACCAATATTCCGAAACATCAGTCCAACCAAATCTGCGATTGAAAAGATGTTCACATGTCCATTATTATAGGAACCAATAAACCCTCCAAAATTCAAAATATCTCCCATAAAGCTAACATCATCATATTTACTTAGTTCAAGTTCACTATTAGACAAACTGTCGCTCATTTCATCATTTAAAAGAACAAAAACAGCAAGGTTTATCTTATCAAAGGCTAGACAAGCCACATCATTACCCAATGCACGAACATCGTCACATTTTTCAATCCACTTCAATTCATTGCCAAGGCGCTTGTACGTCAACGCCTTCGCCGATGTGTCCAGAACAGCATACTGACAACTATCCCCTCCTGCACCAAATGGACCTTTCAAAAGAATCTCACCATTTAACCACGTTCTCATTCTTTCATGTTTAAACGTTGCATTGCAGCCATCCTTAAAAACAGTCATATTCATGACAGTCGGTTTCTGGCCTAATTTCCAAAAAGAAAAAGATTCTTTTCCATTCCCCCCCCAAATCACGGAATCGGATAACTGCCCAACTAGATATGTAAAATCATTCGTATTTTCATTATCCAACGTATCAGTCCAACGCGGTCCATCTTCTTGAACGCGATAATTATAGACTCGCAATCCTTGGTGGCCTATACCGCTAGCCATACCGCCATCGTGAACGAAAGTACCCTTTTCTTGATTCCACCCTCTCCAATCGCTTACAATCACAAGAGAATCATCCATAAAACCTATTACCGTCCCTATGGTCCGTTCTTTATCCCATTCCACAGGGCCATCCTTCTTTAAGTCCCCGCACCCCCACATACATACGCATGCAAAGGCGACCGCCAAAACAGCGAGCATTTTTTCAACCCCAAACTTGTTCATTTTATTTTCCATAAGAGATTTTCCTATGTTTAAAATTTTCCAATGTAAATTTACATAAAATTTCTTATAAATTCAAGATGCATTATTCAAGTAGAAGACAGCACATATAAAAGCAAAGATAAAAGGCGATGCCCGCACAAATGTAAGGAATAAATATAATGGATTCCCTACGCAAGTGCAATCCAAGAAATGATGGTTTCCCTCCCTCCGGTCGAGAATGACAAGCTTCGAGGATGACTGGCAGGCATGACAGCGTAAAAAATAACTGGATCCTTCGCGCTAACGTGCTCTGGATGACGACAATGAGCACTCATTTCTTCGCGTTGCGAAGGATGACGTAACGCGGACATTCAGGATGACACTACTTAACGATTTTCTCACTATAAAGCAAGCCTGAAGCGAGGAGAAAAGCCGTTCACACCCGCAATTACAATGACAACGTACAAAGAAACTAGAATGAAATCCAGGGAATATTCCATTGGAAATTGAGTCCCCAACCGCCCGTATACATATGACGTCCTACAGAAGAACTTCCATACCAGCCACACCAAATATACTGATAATTGGCAACTAGGGAAACCTGCATTTGTTCTGTTATACGGTATCCAAGACGATAACCATATCTAAAATTGCTTCGATGTCCAAGATATTGAAGAAAACCCCAGTTATCATATCCATTTTTTACAACATCTTCCATTTCACGATTAAAATTATTCATAGACAAAATAAATCCGAAGCCAAAATTTATTTCGAATACAAATTGCCTCACCGTTATAGACCAAACAAGCGGCTTGATATAGAAATCCCATACCGATACACTCATATCGCCATTGGAGTGCGAATAACCAAAACGACTTATTCCAATAGCAAGGGTATAATCCACCATTTGTTTCGGTTCATTGAAAGCTCCAAATTCAATGCCAAAGCCCAGTATTCCGCCAGGTTCGCAAACTTCATTGTCAGTTTGAAGGCGACTATCCTTGAATTCAACATCTAAAAAAGCCGCGTTAGCAAAACCACAAATAAAAAGGACGAGCATTAAAATCCTTTGCATACATCCCATCCTTTTGTAGAAAAGATTTCTTCGGAAGAATAATACGTAACAGATATTTTTCTAAAAGCACCGTCTCTCGAAAACACACCTTCACTGTGCTTTGATGCGCCAAACATTATAAAATCTCCTGAATGATACGTCGGTTTATCCGTATTCATACTAACAGGGAAATAGGTCATAATGTTTTTGTGGAAAACACCGTCATTTGCCGGCTCCAAAAAAGACACCGGGAACGTTTCCTTATAAACAGTTTCCTTCGAATCCCATATAGTGTGAATTTCCGCGCTGTCGCTATAAGATATAGTCGCGCCCCTCAGAGTATAAGGGATGGTGTCTTCGACAATCTGGCCTGTGGTATCGTAAGTCAAAGCAAAGCCACGTACAACGACCATTGCGCTATCGCCTTCAAAGCAGATTTCCTTACAAAGAATTCTGTCATATCGCTTTTCACGTCCCATGGCGGAATACCCGCCATCTACATTAGGGAGTTTTTTATCTATGTAGGTATCTTCTTTAACTTGTTCGCTATAATAACACCCTTGAATATCCTCTGCTCTCACCTGCTTCGGGGCACTCGAAGTTCCGTGATCGATATAGGGGCAACCCTGAAAAAACAACGCCGCCAAAACGAAGACGCAGATTGTCAAGACCTTGACTATTGGACATGTCATTTTGTTCATAATATTCAATATAAAAAAATAACTGGATCCTTCGCGCTAACGCGCTCTGGATGACGACAATGAGCACTCATTTCTTCGCGTTGCTCAGGGTGACGGAGACGCGGATTCTGGATGACAGCAGGCTTTACATCTCAATCAAAATTCCGGCTTGCAAGTACCAGTAGCCTTCGCCGGAGTGATTCAGGAATTGATAGCCTGTCGAAAAAATGATGGACGAGTTGTCGCCATTTTTGATGTCGAGTCCAGCGCCTGCACGCCAGAACATTTGATTGTCCTTGCCGAACAGGTAGCCAAAATCACCTGTAGCAATCGGCAGCACAGTTCGGCCAATCGGCAAGCGCACCCAAAGGCTTCCGGACAACGGCATAAGGCCAACATTATCCAGTTCCTGATAGCCAATACCAACGCCTGCAAAAACCATCTGGTCAATCGGATACCACAGATGGCCATAGAAACTCATGTTGAAGTCACCCATGCTGCTCACGCGATTGCAAAAGCCACCCTGCGCATCCATCGTGAAAGCGCTTGCCGGAACCGCGACGAAAGCCAAAGCGAATATAATAGCTGTCAAAAATTTTTTCATATTATACTCTAATATATAAATTCTAATTCATTTAGGAATGACTTCAAAAGGAGATTCCCGATCAAGTCGGGAATGACAACGCCAGGACAACGATTGCGTAGGGGGATTCCCGCGCGGTGGCGGGAATGACAGCATAATACAAGACATCACTGGATCCTTCGACTCCGTTACACTTCGCTCAGGATGACAAGTCGAAGGCAGCAATTATACCCTAAGACCTAAAACCTACTACCTAACCCCTAAATATCACTCGTCGCTGCGGGCTTCGCGGGCCCAGCCGCCACTACGTTCACGCTTAAACGCAAGGAAGAATCCCTTGAGCATCGCGAGGTTCATGAGCAAGAAATAATAGGCGCTCGGCAAAATTTTCGTAATCGCCACGATAAACGCAAGCGTCATGCACCCAAACGAGATCTGGTAGAAAAGGCCCTTTGTCAAAAGCAATGCGTTTGCAACATACAAAAGAATGATGATATGCGGAGAAAACCAGCGCACAATCTTATGCGAAAAGAACAGATATGCAAGCAGCGGACGGAACGGGTTCAACAACGGCAAGTAAGAGAACAAGTAGTTGAAGTTTGCACGGCCAATGCGCACCTTGCGTCTGTATTCACCACTTGATTCCTTCGAGGTTTGTTCAGTACCAATAGCGCTTGCCACGAACGTGCAGAAATAACCCTTCTGCAAAATCTTCGTCGTCACAAAGAAGTCGTCCATGACGCTTTTCTTCACCGGAAGTTCCGTATAAAGTTCACGACGAATAGCATAAAGCGCACCGTTACCGCCAATCAGGCGATCGAGCACACCTTCGAACTTCTTGATTTCACTTTCCAGATCCCAGTAAGAGCTTTCGCCCTTGCCAAGCACACTTCCGCTCTTGTCCGAAAGAATCAGGTGGCCGCAAGCGCAACCCATTTTCTTGTCCTTGAACGGGTCCACAAGCTTACGTACAACATTCGGGAAGAACATCGTATTCGCATCGCAGAACAGCAAGATATCGTTCTTAGCGATTTTCTGCAAACGGTTCAACATCGCAGCCTTGCCCGCATTTTTCGGAGCCTTTACCAAGGTAATTCCCTGATCTGCATAACGCGCCACGATCTCAGCAGTCTTATCCGCAGAGCCATCATCGCCAATCAAAACTTCTAGCTTGTCCTTGGGGTAATCTATTTCAAGAATGTTCTGGATCTTGCGTTCAATCACCGCTTCTTCATTATAAGCAGAAATCAAGATCGATACCGTCGGGAGTTCGGCATTGCCGTCCATCGACTTTTTTTTGCGCTTGAAAATTTCACTCACAAACGGGAGCGTCATCGGAAACAGCAAATAGCAATGAACTATCAGGAACAGCAATAACCAAAAGGCAATTTGCGCATAAAAGAGAACGTTTTCACTCATTTCGAAATCCACTCCTTCTCTTTTTCAAGAATCTGGTAAAGCAAATACTTCATTTCTTCGGCGGTAAAGGAATCCTTGATGGTCATGATCGAAAGCCCCTTCGGCGCAATCAGAACAAACGCCGGCAGCACACTCAATTTCCACACGTCAAAATAACAGCGCTGCACCGTCTTGCGTTTTCCATCACAAGTAATCGTATCTTGCGAATCCACATCGAGCTTAGCCGAAACAAAACGCGTGTTCAAGATCGAGGCCACCGTTGGATCCGAATAAGTGTTCGCATCCATGATTCGGCACGGGATACACCAATCCGCGTAAAGATCAACGAAAATCAGTTTCTTAGAATCCTTTGCTTTTTCCAAAGCTTCGGTGTAATCCAGCCAATTTACAAGTTTAGGCTTTTCGGGAGAAGCCGCAAAGACCGTCATTGCAAGACAAAGCGTAGCAAGAATCCATAAACGCATTTTCATCATTTCTTGTCCTTCTTTTGCACAGGAATAACTTTGGGGATTCCAAGCAAAGAATCTATTCTATCCGAAACAGCCGTCTGAAACACCATCCAACTCTTTCCGTCATCAAGAACGTTGTCACAAGCCTTGATAAATTCTTCGCGGGTGTAACCGTACTTTTTCAAAACATCACGGCGGACAAGGCGCCCCATGGGAGACTCGCCACCGTAAAGTTGTTCGGCAACGCGCATCTCGACAAACGCGGAAACAAGGCGTTTATCCGCTTTCGGAGCAGAATCCGTACAGGCGCAAAGCGCAAACGCCACCACACCGAAAAACACCAAACGCCTCAAGAGACTACTCCCTATTTTCTAGAGCGTTTTCGAAAAGACCATCAACGTAATCGCGCTTGTTGAATTCTACAAGCTGATCGATGCGTTCGCCCATGCCGACCCAACGAATTGGAATCTGCAACGAACTTGCAATCGAAAGCACGGAGCCGCCACGCGCGGTTCCATCGAGCTTCGTCACGACAAGTCCTGTAAGCGGGAAACTCTGGTTGAAAATCTTCGTCTGGTTAATCGTATTTTGTCCAGTGTTGCCATCAATCACAAGCCACATGTCGTGCGGCATATCGGGGCTCACCTTCTTGATGACTCGAACGATTTTCTTGAGTTCTTCCATCAAGTAGTCTTTGTTGTGCAAGCGACCTGCGGTATCGATCAATACCACGTCGCAACCGCGAGCTACCGCCGCACTGCAAGCGTCGAACGCCACAGCCGCAGGATCGGAACCTTCCTGGTGCTTCACGAATTCGGCACCGGAGCGTTCAGCCCATGTTTCAAGCTGGTCAATGGCTGCTGCACGGAACGTATCGCAAGCGGCAATCATCACCTTCTTGCCTTCACCCTTGAGGCGGGCCGCAAGTTTACCGATAGTCGTCGTCTTGCCAGCACCGTTCACGCCAATCACGAGCACCACATGCGGCTTGCCCTTGAGTTCAAAGGGAGGCGGGTCCTTGAGCAGACGTTCCGCTTCATTGCGCATGATGTCGAGCACCTGCTCTGTCGTAAGCGACTTGCCAAGCGCATTTTCGCGGAGCGCATCTGTTAAAAGGAATGCCGCTTCGACGCCAACATCAGCCTTGATGAGATGCTCTTCGAGTTCTTCGAGCGTCTCGTCCGTAATCTTACCGGCACCGACAATACCCTTCAACTCGCCAAGCAAGGCGTCGCGGGTCTTTGCAAGGCCGCTCTTAATTGCAGAAAATAAACCCATTAGATGATACTCTCGACTTTATCTACGAGGCCGTAATTTTTAGCCTCTTCGGCAGACATGAAGTTGTCGCGTTCTGTATCGCGATCAATCTGTTCGATCGTGTGTCCAGAAGTTTCGGCAAGAATCTTGCCCGTGATGCCACGGATGCGAAGCATTTCTTCGGCCTGGATCTGGATATCGCTTGCAGGGGCCACAATTTCGCCATGAATAAGCGGCTGGTGGATCATGATGCGGGCATTCGGCCATGCACAGCGCTTGCCCTTTGCACCAGCAGTGAGGAGCACGGCGCCCATAGAGGCAGCCTGTCCGCAGCAAACCGTCACGACATCGCTCTGGATAGCGTTCATGCAGTCGTAAATGGCAAGACCGCTCGAAATCACGCCACCCGGGCTATTGATGAAGAAAATAATGTCATCGTGATTTAAAGAATCCAAATACAAAAGTTGCTTGACAATACGTTCGGCACTTTCGTCATCGACACCACCCCACAAGAAAATTCTGCGCTTGGAGGCAAGGTATTCTTCAGCCTTCTTGAGCATGTCCGGGGTCTGCTTTTCTTTATTTTCGTTACAATCAGCCATAAAATTTCCTTTTGTTCGGGTATAATTTAGAAAAGTTACTAGTTACTAGTTATTAGTTACTAGAAAGAGTTAGCGTAAAACGTTACAGTTGGCGGAACTTAGGGGAATTTGCAATTAGCGATAGGAAGTAGACAGTGTTAGGGGTTAGGGGTTAGGTATTAGGGATTAGGAGCTAGTAAACAGCAGGAACTAGGCGATAGGCCGTGATTAGGGGTAAAAAAACTCGTTGAAAAAAGCAAATTTCTTTTTTTTGCCATTTTTTACGTAAAAAAGGAAGAAAACAGGGATTTTTTACGTAAAATTACACATAAATTAACAGCAGTCGGCATAAAAAAGGGTACAAAATGTCATTTCTGCACACTTTTTTCCACGAAAAACATCACCAGCCCGCTCAATTTCAACAGACAAACTCATAAAACGACAAAAATTGTCTCAATTTTTACAAACAACATTAAAAATTTACGTAAAAAAGTCCAAAAGTTGAAGTTTCTTACGTAAATTTTTCCATTTTTCAAAAAATTGAGTTTTTCGCAAGCTCCGAATCGCTCAATTTGCACGCTTTTAGTTTAACTCAGTTACTAGAGATTCTTGAAATACAGTTCTAGAACTCATAACTCATGAACTATTAACTATCTTTACGGCCATGCCAACCGATTCTCAGAAATACCTCGTCGGGCTTGTCGATCCCGAAACGCTCACCGCCGCCGAAAGCGAAGAACTGCACCCATCGCGCATCGACTACGAAAGCTGCGACATCCTCGAAATCCGTTACGATTTTTTTGACGAATCCGACTGGCCAACGCTAGCATCACGCGTCCGCAAGCTCGCCCCAAACGCAATACAATTGGGCACTATCCGCCTCAAGCGCGATGGCGGCGCATTCCCCAATGCCCGCGCCATTGAACGCCCCGCCTTGTGGAAACAAATTCTCGAAGCCGCTGACGTTCCGGAATGGCTGGACCTCGAACGCGACTACCTCCACGACTACAACGAGCTCCGCGAAATCGCCAAAACAAAGGGCGTGAAGATTCTCATTTCCGAGCACAACTTTACCCGTATTCCAAACGACCTCGAACTCAAGAACTACCTCACCGATGTTAAACGAGTGAAGGCAGACGGCATCAAAATTGCTGCCATGAGCAACTCCGACGAAGACTGTTCAAGGCTTTACAAGTTTGCTAAAAAGGCTAAAGGGTTCAAGTTCATCGCGGCATTCGGCATGGGCGAAACCGGAAAAATCAGCAGAATCTGGTCCTTGAAAGAAGGCGCCAACCTCACTTACGGCTCCATCGGAAAATCTGCCGCCCCCGGTCAAATCGATGTTGCGCTCATGCGAAAAGCGATAGACAAGCTCGAAACAACCGCTTCTCAGCTAGAATTATCTTCTTTTTTAAACATATTTTAAATATCCCCCTCTCCAAACGGGATTTTATTTTCTAAAATAGGTGTTTGATTGGTTCATAAAAAGGAAAAAATTACACCATGCGTCTATCTGAAAGATTTGTGGATAATTGCATCTTGATAAATTCTTCCAGTGAAACAAAGGAAGCCATTCTTAACGAATTGGTGGATACTCTCTGCAGCGCATACAAACTCGATCACCGTGACGAAATCTTCGAAGCCATCTGGAACCGCGAACAAAGCCGTTCCACCGGCATCGGTTGCGGACTTGCAGTCCCGCATGCAAAGATTGACTACGTGGATCGCATGTGCATGGTCGCCGCCACCATCGAAAAGGGCCTGGACTTCCAGTCTTTCGACGGCGAACCGGTATTCCTGCTCATCCTCATTGTGAGCCCGGGCAATACCGTTGGCCCGCACCTCAAGGCACTTTCTTCTGTGAGCCGCCTGTTGGCTGACGGAAACGTGCGCAAGGACCTCATCGCCTCGAAAACCCCGGCAGAGTTCCTCTCCATCCTCCGCGCCGCTGAAGATAAGTACTTGTAGCAGCGCCAGAGGCGCAGTGATTAGTAAACAGTAGGCAGTAGACAGGAATAGTTAGGCGGCAAAGCCGCGATTATAAAAACTTCCGACTTCCTACCGACTACTTCCTACTAACCACCAACCACTAATCACTAACCACTATCGAACCACTTGACAGCTTTCAATAACTTTACTATATTTGCTCTCACTTCGGACGGTTAGCTCAGTTGGTTTAGAGCGCTGCTTTCACACGGCAGAGGTCACTGGTTCAAATCCAGTACCGTCCATTCGAAAAGGCTTCCCTACGGAAGCCTTTTTGTGTATGTACATTTTCTGCAATTTCCATAAATCAACACAAACAACACCAACCTCGTTATAATTGACTAATACTTCTTCAGTATTAAGCGAGATAAATGTTCTTTTTTGAGCAAATAAATTAACGTTTAGAGAATGAAAGCGTCGGCCACAACCTTAAAAGGCGAACGCAGCGGGGCTGCTTGCAGACCCATTGCTGAGCCGTAAGGTTGGCGCTTGCGCCAGGATGGGTAAAAAACCGAGCTGGGGCCCCGCCCGCATGATGTACTTTTCAAGAATTATAGATACAAAAGAACAAACTTCAGGCGACAAGCCAAAAATTTCTATCTTAAAAATCACGCAACCAAATTATATAGCTGGGGCATCTAAAAGGTATGAATTACAAAAAAGCAGTCGTTCTCGGTATTTTTGCATCAGCATCACTTGTTTTCGCTGACGGTCCATGGACTTTAAGCGCATGCCTCAAGCAGGCAAAAGAAAAGAGCCTCAAGCTCGAATCCGCAAAAATCCGCGAACAGAAAGCGGACGTCAGCCTCGAACAGGCTAAAGTTGCAAACTACCCCTCGCTTTCAGCAAGCATCGGCAACTCCCTTTACGATTCCCCATTCAGAGATGGTCCGCAAGACCATTACCGCTTAAGCGCAGGCCTCAGCGCATCTTACACGTTGTGGGACGGCGGTTCTACACGGCTTTCCATCCAAGCAAACGAGCTGAATAAAGAAGCAACACGCCTTTCGACCAAGGAAACCGAACGCTCCATTCAAGAAAGCGTCTTGAACGCCTACATGAACTTGCTCGCCGCGATTGAAAAGCTCCACACTGCAGATGCATCCGTTGAACTAGCCAAGGCGGAATTCGAACACTACAGCACTTTGTTCGAAGCAGGCTCCATCACCAAGAAAGACTTGACCCAGTCACAGGCAAACGTCTTGCAAAAGGAAGCCGCACAACTTGCAGCGCAATTGAGCGTGAACACTTCGAGGACAACGCTCAGGCAGCTCTTGGAACTCCCTGAAAGCGAAACATTTGAAGTAGCAGCGCCGGAAACCGAAATCCAGACACCGGACGCCCTCGCCGCGATCCCGTCGTTAAACGATATCCAAAAGACAGCAACGGACAACTCCCCCAGTTTAAAGTCCGATAGCCTCTCTATCCAGGTCGCACAGAAGAATACCGAAATTGCAGGCAAGGGCAAGTCCATCAAGGTCTCGCTCGGTGCAAGCGCAAGCACAGGCCTCCAGGCTTGGGAATCTAAGAAATACGGAAGCCAAATCAAGAACGGCTATTCGCACAGCATTTCATTGAACATCAACATCCCGATTATCGATGGCGGAGCTACCGAGAACAAGGTGTTGCAAGCCCAGCTCAGCGAAACTGAAAGTGCAGTAGCCTTAAAGGAACAGGCCAAGTCGCTTGAAAACACCATCGAAAAACTTTACTTGAACGCCCTCAGCGCCGACATGCAGTGGAAAGCCGCGATCCTCCAAGTCGAAGCCGAAAACGAAGCATTGCTGGTCGCTGAAGAACAACGTAACGTAGGAGCCCTCACCTACACCGATTACCTTTCTCAAAAGAACCGCCTCGAAAGCGCTCAGTCCACGCTCACGAACGCAAAATACACAAGCCTCTTGGCCCGCAATCTGCTGGACTTGTACCAGGGCAAGCTAGATTAGACTATCGCAATCGTCATCCTGAGCTCTGCGAAGGATCCAGAGCGATGCAAAAAACGTGTCATGCCCGTCCCGAAATAAGTCCGAGATGACAGCGGGAAAGCACAGTGCACTCTCGTCTAAAACGTACCGCCTACTGCCTACTGCGGCGCAGTCGCCCTACACCAGTTTTTCGGCTTCGCCTTCGGCGTACTTTCCGTACAAAATAGCAACGATATCTTTCTTGGGGACTTTTTGCCCCGTCTCTTTGAGGCTCACGCGAAGGCGATCGAGCATCGCTTTGTCGATTTCTTTCCAGTACTGGTTTGTCTCGGTGAGCGTCCAGAGTTTGTCATCGCCACCGCTGATGGTCACGAGTTTCGCCTTGAAGAACGTTCCCAATGCGCGGTTGATAATGCTACTTGTCGTGCCGGCAATGTTCTTTGAAACAATTTCTTGCACCAAATCTTGCTTGTTCATCGGCACAAACGACGTGATGTCGCAGGCTTCCGCATAAATCTTTTTAAGCATGTTGCGCGGGAACATGTCCCAGCCTTTACGCTTGAGCGCCTTCGCCAAAATCATCTGCGAATCTTCTTCGACAGCGACTTTCTGCTCGGCTAGCGCAACCGTATACGAGCCGCCGCCCACATCCGTCATTTGCACAAAGTCCGCGGACTTCACAAAATCCTTGAACGTCTTGAAACCGAGGCGCTTTTCGTTAAACGCGTTATCAATCCCGAGCATCTTGGGTTTAATCGCGGCAAGCGCAATTGGACCATCTTCTTTCTGCAAAACGCTGCGGAGCATTTCCATGGAATCAATTTTTTCCGAAACAAGTCGATTTGCTCGTTCCTTGGCATCCGTCACATCGTCGCCAGAATCTTCATCGGCCACTGTAGTATCGTCCGTATAAATGTAACGAGAGCAAGAATTCTTGACGCACTCGCTCAGCGGGGACTTGGGCCCCACGCCAATCACTTCCTTGCCCTGCTCACGAAGTTTGCGGAAAAGCGGCGAAAAATCGGAATCGCCAGTCGCAAGGACAATCCACTGCACCTGGGAATCCAGCGCAACTTCCATCGTATCGACCGTCATCTTGATGTCCGTCGAATTTTTACCACTCACTGGGTGGAACGTGTGCACGAGCTCAAAACCGTTCTCGTTGAGCGTCGATTGCATGGGAATCAGCTGCGGCGAAGACCATTTACCATACGCCTTGCGCACGACAATTTGCCCCAGCGGCAAAAGTTCATCCATCAGCGACTGCACGCCATCGTGCTTGATCCAATTGGTAAGGTTTTCCGCGTCGATAAAAATTGCAATGTGGTTCATGATGGTATATATAGTAAAGTAGGAAGTAAACGGTAGACAGTAGGAAGTTACTAGTTTGGAGTTACTAGTTACTGCGACTGCTTAGCGGCATCCTGTTTGTTAATTCCCTTCTAGCTATTAACCAGCAACAATCAATCAACATCTGCGGTACGCCCCTAAACTTACAAAATTCTGTTTTAAGCCTAACTTTTTGACAAAATGTCCATAACAAAATATTTACATTCGTGATTATTCTATCTTAAAAGAATAAATTTTAATTGGGTTTAGAGGTCCAAAGAGACATTTTTGGATTATAAAAGGAGTGTTGAATGAAAGCCAAACGTCTTTCGTTAGTATCTGCAGCATGCATTGCTGCGTTATGTTCCACGTCATTTGCTTATACGATCAGCGGTAAAGTTTCCGATGATCAGGGCAAGGCAATCAAGGATGTCGATGTCAGCTTGCTCAAGGAAGGCAAGACCACAAAGACAGACGACAAGGGCGAATTCACCATCCACGAAGATGAAAAAGATTCGATCCCAACCGCCATCCATCCAAATTTCAAAAACGCCGTCGGATATATCAACATCAACAACGGCATTCTTTCTTACTCCCAGAGCAGTACTTCCCCTGTTCAGGTGAAGATTTACAACTCTCTCGGCAACCAAGTTTTCACCAAAACTTTGCAGGGTGCAGGCTCATACGACTTGAGCAAGGGTCTCAGCGCTAAGGGCACCTACTTTGCACAGGTCTCCGTCGGCAGCGCAAAGCAGAATTTCAAGTTCACGACCGAAGGCAGCTACAACAGCTCTTTCGGCACACAAGCTGGCGCAAGCGCCCTCATGAAGGACGCACAAAAGGATGAAGCTATCCAATTTACCACCGAAGGCTACGATACGCTCACCATCAAGCTCAACACGCTCGATACCACGCTCAACGTGAAGCTCACGAAGACCCCGCCTCCGGCACCGACATTCAAATTCGGTTACGCCTTGAAGAACGACCCGACCCCGAGTAAGGGCTGCGGCACGACTTCCAAGGAAAACGGCGACCGTTTCGAAATGAGAGTCGGCAGCGACAACCGCGAATACTTCATCACGCTACCGAAGAACTACGACAACAAGAAACCTTACAAATTGCTCTTTGCCATGCACTGCATGGGCTCTAACGCCGAAGACTTCGTCCACCACTATGCGGACCAAGACCATCCGTCTCCATACTACGGCCAGCAGAAACTCGACACCGAAGGCAACTACATCTTCGTTTCTCCGCGTGGCGATACCGACGGCATGCCGTGGAGCGTATCTAGCGACAAGGACCACAAGTTCATCAACCAGTTGCTTACGACTCTCGAAGAAAACTACTGCATTGACACCAGCCGCGTGTTCATGACGGGCTTCAGCTTCGGCGCCATGGTCACGAACTCCATGGCCCAGGA
>NZ_CACZDK010000023.1 GCF_902779965.1 Fibrobacter succinogenes
AACTTCAACCTCGCTCTCGACGTGCTGAACGGCAAGGGCCGCCCGGGCATCAAGTATGCCTGTGCCCTGAACGCCGGTGCCGCCCTCTACATCAGCAAGAAGGCAGCCAGCATCAAGGAAGGCTTCGACAAGGCCATGAAGGCTATGGAAGACGGCTCCGTGCTGAAGAAGATCGAAGAAGTGAAGGTCGCGACGAATTCGTAATGAGATCGGTTGCGTTCGCTCCCTTTGGGGTATGAGCGCGGGCTACGCCCTTTGAGAAAAACTAAAACCGCTCCGATTATTCGGAGCGGTTTTAGTTTAAATAAAGAGGCATTTTAAGCAGAGCGAGGTTTTCCCGTCCAGCCCAATTTTTCGCGAAGAGCTCCCACGAAACCCGTATGGCGCATGCGAATAAAAGTCGTCACAAGCTTACTTTCAGACAACATTACATATTCGTCCGGTTTCATTTCGAGCGTTATGCGCCCATCAAAAACAAGGTCAATCGAGCAATTTACCGCCGATGCCAAACGCAATTTTTTATCCGTCAACGAAAGCACAAGCGGGCGCACCGAAAGGCTGCTCGGCGCCACAGGCGTAAGCACCACCGCCGGAGTCGAAGGGTGGATAATTGGACCGCCAGCCGCCAAATTGTAAGCGGTAGAACCTGTCGGTGTCGAAACGAGAATCGAATCCGCCCAGTATTCTGTCAGGCACGTATCATTATAAGCGACATTCACGTTCACCATGCGTTCGGGAGCACGCGCACGTACGTGGACTTCATTCAGCACCGTTTGCTTTGCTATGCACTTTTTTCCGTGATAAACAGCAGCTTCAATCATCATGCGTTCACGCGTCGAAAAATCACCTGCAATCAAGCTATCGAGCGTCTTGGTCAAGCCTTCCACGCGCGATTCCGCCAAGAAACCGACACGGCCCGCATTCACGCCGAGAATCGGGATGTTGTGGCCAAGCGCCATATGCGCTGCCGTAAGCACCGTGCCGTCACCGCCAACAGCAATCAGCAAATCGGTCTTCTGCAACGCAGATTCTTTCACAACACGAATTGGCTTTTTCACGAGTTCCTTCAAGGAATCGAGAGCGTAAAACTTTACCTGCGGATGTTCGAGCGCCCAAGCAGAAATCTGCTTCAAGGCACAAGCCAAATCGGCACTTTTGTCCTTAAACCCGACAATCCCAATGTTGCTGAAAGACTTATTCATTTTCACCCTCAAGTTTCGCGTTTCACCCATGCGTTAGCCAGATTTTATTCCTTTTTCTCGGCATTTTCGGCCACTAGCACGTTTTTCAATTTTTCATAAACGCCCGGGAACATCGCTTCTACTTTGTCAAAGTTTTCAACTACTTCATCGTTCTGAAGCGCAAGCGAAAGTACGCTCAAGGCAAGCCCCATCTGCGCCGATTCCCCACCGTCAAAATCGCTACCGTTCACAATCGTTTCCAAACCGCGAATGACAAGGCCATCATCGTAAACGCCGACTTCGGCACCGGTCTTGCGCAAGTTCACCGCCAACACTTCATTCTTCGGGCGCATTTCAACGCGAACTTCTTTAGGCACTCGCAAAATCGTCTCGCCTTCGGCGTAGCAAGCCGCCACAGCCAACAGCGGGTATTCTTCAAGTGCCGTTGCAATCACGTCTTCGCTAAAGCGGCGACCTTGCAATCGCTTTCCAGAAGCAAGCGGTTTGATTTCGACATCGCCAAAAACATCGCCATACTTTTCACGACGGCTCACCGTTTCCACATTGGCGCCCATGCGCTTGAGGCATGTGAGCGCACCTGCGCGGCTACTGTTCAAATCAACATTCAAAAGCTTGATGACGTTGTCCTTGGGCATATTGCCAACCGTCGCCAAGACTGCAAAAGCAGTCGCTTCGGTCGTATCGCCCGGCACATAATACTCACGCGCCGTAATCACCTTCGTTTCCGAAAGCTCCGTGAACTGAGTGCGTTCAATTTTCTTGCCTTGAGCAATCATCAAGCGGCGTTCAAATTCACTCAGCTGCTCCATGCCACGGCCTTCGTACTTTACCGCCGCGCCAAAGTAAATGAGCATTTTCGTCCACTGGTCATGCACCGTCGATTTTTCTTCGAAATTCAAATATTCATTGCGAATCAGCGCACGGAGCAAAAGCCTATTGCGCATCGCATACGAAACATTCCCGAGCGAATCTTTCTTGACATTCAGTTCATCGCGCAAAAAATTAAAGACAAACTTTGCAGGTTCATCTTTTTGCACCTTAATCTTGAAATACTTCTGGACAGTTTCCTTTGCGTTATTCACGCGGGCAATCCCTGCATCGTCCACTTCGGCAGCAAACGTATAAAGTTGTTCATCGTCCTTGCTTGCAAGCGTCCATAGCATTACATTATCAGCTTCGTTAAACTTAATCGGGAGCATCGTCGGCACAGGATACTGAAAGCCCTTGCCGTTAAGCACCAGTTGGTGTCCCTGCAATTCATAAGACAACCCAAATTCCTTAAGAGCCTCGGCGTAGCGTTCACTGCCACTCGCCCACGCGAAATCTTCTAGCACGGTACGACCATTCACAAGAAGCGCCATCACCAGTGTCAAATTCATCCGTTCTCGGTCGGGGTTCATCAAGAATTCCATCATCTATTCCTTAATTACAAATTAACGTCTTTCTTTAACTTCGTATTCCAAGTATTGCAAAGTCTTTACTGCGCGCGCGGCCTCTTCTTCGGTCTTGAACGCAAGCAAAAGCGTGCCCGCCACATTCTCGCGAACCTTCATCAGTTCAATATCGCGAATGTTAATACCTTCTTCGGCAAGCGGCTGCATCACGCTCAACAGAGCGCCCGGCTTATCCTTGAGCTGGACCGTAATTTCGTAGAACGAGTTCGTGTTATTGCGCCCCGGCGCAAACAAGCTCGCACGGCCATCGTTACCCGCCTTGAAAATATCGGCAAGCGCCTGGGAATTATCCGCCGCCACGCTATCCTCGTCATTTTCAAAATTGCCAGAAGCCGGCTTACCGTCCTTCACAACGTTAAGGCGCTTCATCGCCATGATCGTCTTGGTCAGCCCGTCACGCACTTCACAAAGAGCACGAGTCGTCTCGTCGCGATTAGTCACGGCAATATCGTGCCACATTCCCCAGCCCGAAGCGGCAATACGCGTCATATCGCGGAAAGCGCGGCCCGCAAAATGCTGGTAATTGTGCGCAAGCAAACGCTCCGGCAAGTTGCCTGCCAGCGTCGAACTCAGCATTTGCGGCATGTGACTCACCCACGCCATCGTGCGGTCGTGATGTTCCGGCGGGAACACCACCGGATTTGCGCCCACAAAATGAACCAGCTCTAACAGCGGCGCATAAACAGATTCAGGCGTTCCATTTGGCGGGCAAACAAACCAATACGCATTTTCAAAAATAGCAGGATCGTTGTACTCGCAAGTACGTTTTTCGGAACCCGCCATCGGGTGACTACCGACAAAACGGAACGGAGCCGGCAAGCGCATCCCCGCCTTGCAAATTTCAACCTTCGTCGAGCCGATATCGCTCACCAAAATTTCACGATTCTCAGAGCCATTAGTGCCAGCCCACGAAACACGCCCCAGCGCATCAATCATCTTTAGGATGTGGATAATCGGAGCGCAAAGCAAAATCAGGTCGCTATCCTTCGCCCACTTTTCAGTTTCATCATACTCGAAAAATTCATCAGCAAGTTCAAGCTCACGAGCGCGCTTAAGCGTTGCAGGCGAACTCACCGCGCGGATAATCGTCGGGAGTTTAGCCTGCTTGATTGCAGCGGCAACGGAACTTGCGAGCAGGCCAAAGCCCACCATAGTAATGCGGCGAAAAGAAAGTCGCCCACTAAAACCATCAGCCATTATTCTTCCACCTTGCGAGTTTCTTCCATGATGACACGGAAAATGTTCCTGAATGATTCTTCGGAGAGCGGGCCACCAGCCTTTCGAGCCTTTTCGGCAACCCCGTTCAGCACTGCCGTTTCACGACTTTCGTCAAACACCGGCAAGCCCTTCTGCTTCTTGATTTTTCCAATCTCAGCAGCATATGTCGCCCTCTTGTTGAGGAGTGTCATCAGTTCATCGTTCAGTTCATCAATGCGAATGCGCCATTCATTAATATCCATGTACGTGAATGTAGAAAAAATGCACTTTCATAAATTTACGGAGCCCTTTAAATTTGGCCGGATTTGCGTTTAGCACGTTTTACAGCCTATCGCCAACATTTTTTCTGCATATTTTTTTATTTTGTGCAAAATCACTATAATTTTTTCGGATGTTTATGAAACAGATTGCATTATTTTTAGCTGCTATAGCCACATCTTTAACATTTGAAGCTTGCGCCAGCTCCGATCCGCGAGGTTACCAGCCTATAGAAATCGGCAACACGGCAAATGAAACGCAAATGGTACGCGACGGTCGTGATACACAGACTTACATGAATACAAAAATGCCCACGCCCTCCAATGCAGAAAGCACCTATATGGGAGAAATGCCCGAGGCCAAGGTTCATTACGAAGAAAAAGAAGACATCAAAGTCAACGACAAATTGGACTACGAAAAAATCAAACAGAATTAGCATCGATCCTTCGACTGAAACTTAATGGTTTCCCTCCCAAACGCCATTCAAGAAATGATGGTTCCTCGCATTCGCGAGGATGACGAGTCGTAATGCGAGGATGACACTCACCGCCCACTGCACAAAACTTTTAAACAGCCCACTGTTTACAGCCTACTGCCTACTGTCTACTTCCTACTTTTCTATATTTGCTTGCACTATGAGCTTAAAATTTGATACTCCCATTACCGAAGTTCCGCTGTTCCACCAGGGCAAAGTACGTGACATGTACGACCTCGGTGACAGCTTCCTGATGGTCGCCAGCGACCGTCTTTCCGCTTTTGACGTGGTGCTTCCCACCCCGATTCCTGGTAAGGGCAAAATCCTCAACCAGCTTTCGCTGTTCTGGTTCCAGCACCTCGGTATGAAGAACCACCTCATCACCGCCGACGTAAACGAATACCCGGCAGTTTTGAAGAAGCACGCCGACTACCTCCGCGGCCGTTCCATGATCGTGAAGAAGGCTCACCGCCATTCCGTCGAATGCATCGTTCGCGGTTACATCGTCGGTTCTGGTTGGAAGGACTACCAGAAGACCGGTAAGATCTGCGGCCATGTTCTCCCCGAAGGCCTGCAGCTCTGCCAGAAGCTCGAAAAGCCGCTCTACACGCCGAGCACCAAGCCCGACGTTGGCCACGACGAAAACATCAGCTTCGAACAGACTTTCGACATCGTTGGCGAAAAGGTTGCAACGATTCTCCGCGACATGTCCCTCGACATCTACACGAAGGCCCGCGACTACGCAGCAAGCAAGGGCATCATCCTTGCCGACACCAAGTTCGAATTCGGTGAAATTGATGGCGAAACCATCCTCATCGATGAAGTGCTGACTCCGGACTCCAGCCGTTACTGGCCGGCAGACAAGTACCAGGTGGGCAAGAACCAGGAAAGTTTCGACAAGCAGTACGTTCGCGACTGGCTGGAAACTCTCGACTGGGGCAAGACCTATCCGGGTCCGGAAATTCCGGCAGACGTCGTGAAGAACACGCTCGCGAAGTACGAAGAAATCTTCGTGCGCCTCACCGGCAAGCAACCGGAACTGTAATAGACACGTCTATTTGCAAAACGCGCAGACCTTCGGGCCTGCGTTTTTTCTTTTGGAATACTACTCCAGGTAGTATTTTCGAAGCATATCAATTTCATCCTGCGATACGCCTATTTTTTGCCGGATAAAATTCAATAGCGAACCATATTTCTCGTTGATGAGCTTTACCGGAGTTTCCATATACTCGCGCTTGACGCTCACCAAGAAATGCAGCACGTCCAATTGCGCATCCGTCATTCCGGATTCGCGGCCTTTCGCAGTCATCACTTCGAGCTGTTTGCGGTACGAGTTTTCAGATTCCGTGTAATCGTCTAAAATAGCGTTATCGTCGGCGCCAAGCGCAGCGAGCATCAACACCGATCCAAAGCCGGCACGGTCCTTGCCCGAAGTGCAATGCCACAGAATTGGCGCACCCTTTTGCGCAAGAACAATCTTAAAGAACTCGCCAAACTGGCGATGCGCATAGTCGCCTTCAGCAAAGTAACTATAAAGTACATCCTTTAACTTAGTGGCCCACGGGTAGCCCGCAACTTTAAAAAGGAGCTCCATCATCCCCTCTCCTTTCGCGGGCGTAATCTGTTCCTTTTTCAGCGCACTATTGCGCAGCAATTCGTCTAAAACAGGAATCGAGACCATCGACATTCCATCGAGAAGTTTGTCTTGTTTGCGCATATATTCAAAGTCTGAGCGCAAGTCTATAACCAAACGAATACCAAACTCGTCGCGCAAACGATGCAAATCGTTTTCGGTCGCTAGCGACAAATTTCCACTGCGGAAAAGCATGTTTTCTTTGACATGGCGGCCGCCCGCGACGATTCCGCCGAGCTGTCGAGCATTATCAATGCATTCAAACTTTAGAACATTTGCCATAAAAGTCCCCTTTACAAGTCTAATATAACGAAATCCATTACAATTTCAAAACATTTATACATAAAAACCCCGAAAGTCTTAAAAACTTTCGGGGTTTACACAGTCCTTACAATAGACTAGCCGAGCTGGTCACTCCAAGGAGGAGGTTCAGAGCCGCTTCCTTGCATTAGGCAGACTTCATGACGCAATTCAACAATTTTCATCTCGGGAGATGTGTATTCTTTTTTCTGGTTTTGTTCTTTTTTCATATTCATTTGTATTCAATTGTTTAAGGTTTGGGGGTTAATGTAGTAAATTTTTTCCATAATAGGCACCACGTACCTTTCGAGCATCCTTGTTCATAGGACGTCCCTTGAGGTCGTACACGCGCTTTACGCTATTCGCACGGAATTCTCCACTGCGGGTATTGAACTGGCCAATGACAGTCGTGTGTTCTTCGCCGTTCTTGTCTTTACCCACAATGACCACATTCATCTGTTCCGGAAGTTCATCCTTTATAGAAGCCACGTTGCGGTTCGCATAGTAGCCATTAGCGCGAACCGTGCTCGGCACATTGTGAATCAAGTAAGCACGCAGCGGACGGATACTGGCCCCAGCAGCGATTTTAACAAACTGACCTACAGACACGTCACCTTCAGAAGAAGCGGCAAAGCCATAGACTCGGCCCAAATCCGGACTGTCCTCGGTCCACTTCATGAAAGAATATGTTCCACGGAATTCCCAGCCATCCTTTTCGGTAACGGCATCGCGAGTCGTTTCCAAGACTACAGAGCCAAGAATTTCAAGAGACTTGTCGCTCATCTTGATCATATACGGAGTGTAAGCTTGCAATTCTACTTCTTCCGAAGTTTTTTCCCATACAACCTGCATGGCCACGGCCTTCTTTTTATTTTCATCCAAGACAATGCCATCAAACGAAAGAACAGAATCAACACCAACTAAAAGGCTTGTCTTTATGTTGAACGGAAGCACTATGGTAGAATAGCCTTCGGTCGTAAAATCGCGTTCAAACTTCACTTCGTCAACTTCAATTCTATCCGTTATTATGAAATCATCTTCCCCGATGTAGTTTCCGTTGATTTCAGCATGGATCTTACCCTCACCGTCTTGTGTAACGACGATATTCGGCTTGACCGGACGCAACGTTTTGCCAGCGATAGCGTTACGTTTGTCAATAGTCTCACCAGTATAACCATTACACTCAAAAATGAAACCTTCAAAGAAATTGCCTTCGCCATCGGTATAGAGAACGTCATTCGCAACTTTAACAAAGAAACCACTTTTAGTCCCCAAATCATCAATATAAGTATAGCGGTTAGTCGTGACGGTAGCCCCAGCAAGTTCAACACCAGAAGACGAACATGTGGGTCGTGCAGCAATGCCACTACCTTCACCATCGGCAAAGACCTCACCAGCATTTAAATATGCAACACCTTCAGTAAAAATACCATAACGGCTTTTGTCTTTGGCATGTACAGTAAGAGAGCCTCCATTTACATTAACATCATACCAAGAACCAATAGCATAACTTTTATCGAATCCTTCGGAAACTCCAGTCGCAGTCGCATCGACATCGCCTCCGTTAATTTCGATTCCTCTAGAACCAAAAATTCCTCTGAAACCAGCAGCGGTAACAGAACCGCCATTGATGATAACTTTCGCATCGGAAGCTCTAATACCTGAAGAAACGCCTGCTGCATCGACTATACCACCGTTAACCGTGACTGAACCAGCCCAAATACCATACTCATATTCTTCAAATGAATGAGCCTTGACAGAGCCGCCATAAACGGTAAATGCATTAAATACAGATATAGCGGTGCTATTTTCCGCATAGACCTCGAACTTTCCCATATTTTCGCCAGTGCTCTGGGCATAGACGGCCAGATTCCTAAACGACATTTCGGAATTTTCATTCTTCGCAGTCAGCTTGGCGCCGTCTGCAAGAATCAGGTTGACATCCGGTCCCGTACACTGCCCGTTTTCAATTTGCTGCTTGAACGCCAAAAGATGCCCCTGGACTTCATCATACGTCACTTCGCCCTTGACCACAAACCAGCCGCCATTCTTGAACATCGGACCGTCCGGAGATTCGTCACCGGTAAGCTCGATGTAATCTGTAATAGTCTTCGTCTCGCCATTTTCGTCAATGTACTTGACAGGAGAAGGGGTAGGCACGGCCCATGCGGTTGAAGAGATTAAAAACATCACGAGTAGGATTAAACCTATTCGCACCTTTTTAAATACATTTAAATTATTCATTTTTTGCATTCCTTCTTTATCGTTAAAAACAAATAAGCCCGACGGAATACCGACAGGACAATTTTTACAACGTTTATACAAAGAAGCACACAATAGTGTGAAAAACAACTGTATGGAAGTATAAAATGTTGCGTTTTTTAACATACAAACGCAAATTTAGACAAAAGTCTATAATACTCCCATAGCCCATTTGGGTTATAAGCATTATTATTTTTTCACAATTCTAAGCAAGCCTTGCTTATTGTATTCAGGAGCATCTTTGGAGAACAGGCCCTTGAGTTCTTGACGAAGCACGTATTTTTCGTTGTCACCCCAGTCAATGATACTCCCCGACTTTGCCGGGATACCATCGCCAAAAAGGCTATCAGCCGCCATCAAGAGAGCTTCTTCCGGGTCTTCAATCGTATTCAAGATGCACAAGTCGGGCAGCGTAAACACCGCTAGGCCAAGCGTATAAAGCGAGTCGCCCGAATCAAGGATGTTAATCCACGGGTCCATCGGATAATCGGAATCGCCAAACTGTTCTTCAAAAGCCTTTGCCGTCCAGGCCGTGCCAGACTGCTGCATGTAAACCCCGATGGCTCCGGCGGCAAACATCTTCGAAATAGCGGAGTTCACCATTTCGACATCGTTTATGCTTTTTACATTCCCGAGCAAGAACAAAAGCGACTTGTGCGCAACAAAGGCCTTTTCTTCGTCTTCCGTCAAATCATTACGTTCCTTGAAAATATCCAGAACATCTGGCGAAGCCGGCTGGCGTACAACGTTAAATTGGACGCTGCAACCGGGAATCATCACCGTTTTTGTATCGGCAGCGACCTTGACGTTTTCGGTAATGGAAAAAATTTCGTCAACAGCTACAGGAATCGGGAAAGCAAGAACAAACTGGTTCATATCCAACTCTATTTAAAATTTTCGAACAACACTTTCAATCGCCATGTGGAGCAAGTTCGGGTTACTCCATTTTGGCATTTTAACGCAAGATTCAAAAGCCTTGGCAAGCGTTTCGGCAGAAAGCTCTTCCGCCTTGATTTCAACAGCATAGCCCTCTTTTGACAAATCATGCGCAAGGACAATCTGTTCAAACTGCCCCGGAGTTGGCACAAAGATACATTTTGCACCGAGTTCCGCCATATCCATCACAGTGCTGTAGCCGCCTCGACTGACCACATAATCGGCTCGTTGCACGACATCCGCAAATTCAGCCGTTGCCAAATGCGTGTGGAACTCGATATTCTGTTCGGTCCACGTTTTATACCCTGCTGAAGGCTTCCCGAGAATCATCATGTGGCGACCTGGAATTTTTAAAAGCGCTTCGCGCAGTTGTAATTCGAATTGCGTACGCGCAGGTTCCACGCCCGACACAACAGCAACAACCTTGAACCTCGAAAAATCTCTCGACTTCGGCGAGGCCTCAGCGGCATTCCATTTTTCATTGACCGTTCGAGCCATAAATTCAGACACGCTCATCAAGTCCACATCGCGTTCCAGATCGACATCCTTTGGAATCGGCGGATTTTTATCGCGCGCTACAAGCATCGCATTTTCCGAAAATCTTGAGAGCGGCCCAACGAAACGCATCGGCTTATTGCCCGGGGTTGCACCAGAATGCGAAAGCGAACCTGCATAACCCGGGAAAAATTCCAAGTCCGGCACCCAGACTTCATCGAACTTGCGCATCACATTTGAATGCCACATGACACCAAGGCGTTCAAACGCCGAAAAGATTTTCGGGAACGCAATCCGGCGCTGGTGCGTCATGTAAATGCTATACGCTCTTTTCGAATAAAATGCAAAACGGTTATCCGAAAACAGCACATCGAAACCATAACGTTCGACCATTTCTTCGGCAAAATGATGTTCGAAACGCATCACGGCATTCAAGTGCATACTGTTTTTGAGCAGCCAAAGCGCCATGTTATAGCCATGCTTTGGATACACGATATTGTAGCTCGGAGCAAGACGTTGTCTGAGTTCCGGGAACACCTCACGGTAAAAACTTGCATTTGCCTTCACGACGGCAAGTTCCACCTCGGCTCCTGCCCGCAAGAACTCGCGGATAATGGGCACACAACGCGTTGCGTGCCCAAGACCCCAATCTAGCGGAGCTACAAGGACTTTCAATTTTCAGCCTCTAGCCAAGCGTGTGCCCAATCACCATGGTCGCAATCTTTATCATTGCCCATCAGCACACGCAAATTGAGTGTTTTTGCGCCCTTGATATTGAGTCTCAAGCGTTCCTTGTCTGTCGTATAAAGCTTCTTGGAATGGTAAATTTCTCGACCATCCGCTTCGACAGCAAAGTAAGCTCCATCACCGCAGGCACTTTCATCATCAAGACCAACAACCGCATTGAACCAATCGTAGCTGCGCGAAAGCGTATATACCAAAGACGAATTGGCATGGCTACCAATGCCATAACGGAAAGGTTCACCATCAAGCATTAACTTGTGGCGGTCCACCGTAGCATCCATCTGCGGTTCGCCCCATTCCTGGGAAAAACGCTGCATTTTAAGCCTTGAGAGAAGAGCCACGTTTTCGCCTTCAATAAAGAAATCCCTGTATGTGACAAGCGTATCTTCGTCCGGCATGGAGCAGCTCAATACCACGCGGTTCATACCTGTGCGAATCTTTGCAGAATCCAGAAGCAACGTATCGGCATTGCTCGAAACAAGCATTTCGCCCTGGTCCTTATCGTTCACCTTGTAATCGCAGGCAATCGATTCCGGGAAGCGCTTGTTCACAACAATCATGCCGTTCGATTCTTCGGTCACCAAGAAGTTCTGTGCGTAATGCGAGATGCCCTTCTTCGAAAGGATCTTGTAAATAGCAAGTCCGTAACCGAAATCGCGAGCGTTCATCAACACGCGTTCATTCTTGAAACCGTTGAGAATATCATCAATCTGGTCGGTCGTCTTGAAGCCCACCACACGACTTGCACGGTTGACTTTTCCATAGCCATCCTGACCGCGCACGAGATAAATATTCCCGCCCGATTTTTGCATCCATTCAACAAACGTTTCGGTGCTCCAGCTCTTGAACGAACTTTCGCTAAACGAAGTATGTCCCGAGGCTAGCATCTGCCAAGGCCTTGCGTAAATGAACACAGAATTTTTCGGATACTTCGCCAGTTCCGTATTCAAGAAATCTTCTTCGGTGAGGAGTTTGTTCTTATAATAGAGCATGTTCGACTTGTAACTCGGAGCATGGTAAAGCATGAGCCCCACCGACAACAAGCAAGCGACAGAAGCAACAATCTTTGCAGCAGCATCGTCCTTCATCTTCGTCGTGAAGACTAGCGCATCGTAAAGGCCTAGCGCCATCAAAAGCGCAAACATCGGGAGCGCCACAAGCACATAGCGCTGGTTGATATCAATCGTAAACGTACCGGACACGTTCAGGAGGATCACGAAAATCTGCAAGCAGAACGTGATACCCAAGATGAACCCGCGAATATAACGGCGGGAATAGAACATGCGGAACAAGAGCCACACTGTAGCCAAAAGCAAAATCACGGTAAACGTCGTGTAGAACGGATTTTCCATGATACCGCCAAACGAAGAATCCGTTTTGAGGTTCATCATGACTTCGATGTTCGTCTTCAAGTTGAACCACAAATTTTCGAGCGAGTGAGCCGCATGCGTGCCGCCCTGGAAATCGTAACCGCGATACGCCGCCATCGTATTGATCGAAGGCCAGCTCACAAAAATCACAGACGCGACAAATGCGGGCAAACGATAAGGCTTTTCAAGGAAATAGCGGTAATAGTAAAGCGCAAACGGGATAAACGCAAACACCGTTTCTTGGCGAGTCTGCGCAAAGAATCCAAGCAGCGGAACCGTCAAAAGGAAATGCTTCCACGTGACCTTGTTCGTCGGCACAAAAGCATACCATGCCATCAGAACCGCAAGCAACAGAATGTAAAGAACTTCGGTCGAAGCAGAGCGCGACTGCAACAGGTAAATCGGCATGCCACCCAGGAACGCCGTTGCCGCCAGTGCAAGCTTATCGCTCTTGAACCATTTGCTCAGCGCGAGGAAAAACGCAATCAAGCTCAGAATGTAGAACGGATAGTTCACCATCAAAGCCGTATCGCGGTTCGGCTCCATGAAGTTGAACACGAGCGAATAGACAAATCCAAGAGCCTTGCCCTTGAAGTTGTTCACCTCGGTCTTGCAATCCAGAACGCCATCCGTCCAGATGCCCTCGTTACAGACACCGCCCGAATGTTGGAAATACATCTGGAGCCCCATGGACTCCCAGCTCGTCTCGTCGCTCAAGACGCGATGCGTATTACCGATGTTCCCAAAGATGAACACCGAGAACATGATGAGCAAAAGCGCAAGCCCGCAAAAACATTTTCCGCTAGGCAGGAACCCTTTCACATGCTTTGCGACAAACGGAGCATTGACAACAATACCCGCCACAAGCAAAAGGAACGTGAGGAGAATAGAGTAATACCCCCATTCGATGTCCCAATGCCGCGCATAAGACACGGATAAGTTATTGAATATAAAGAAAGCGGATACGAGTACGGCAACTGTAACCGCCAACATGACATTTTGAGGTTTATCCCATTGAAGGGTATTCTTCCATTCCGTAAAGGACTGACGCAAAGATTTCGGCTTCACACCATCCCTTCCTAACGATTCTTTTTTCATAGTGAGTTAAATATAACATTATTTTTCGCACAAGATTCAATACAGTTTTTACAAGCAACTCGATTAAAAGCACACCATTTTTACGCGAACGTCCTATATCGTTCTATATAATACACCGTCCTCAAAATGTCTCCTTTTTTTCGCATTTTTCAATCAATTTTTCAAAAGAACCTCTTTAAACGCAGAAATAATCAAATCTATTTTGTATATATTATAGGGAGAATTTTGCGCCACCTTGGAAGGAGTTAAAAATGTTTTACAAACATTGGAAGAAAATTGCACTTGCCTTAACCGGATTTTTTTGGAATAGCTGCGATAACTCGGTAACATCGGCGAACGCCAACGGAGTGAACCCATCAAGTTCCTCTATCGGTGACAATCAGTCTAGTTCTTCCGAAGTGACTCCATCCTCTAGCAACGATGCGTTAGGAAATATGGTCCCGCTATACGGAATACTTTTATCCAGCGTAGTCCAATCTTCAAGTTCAAATGCAGAATCGAGCAGCAGTTTCGTGCAACCGGTGCCCGCATACGGCGTTGTAGCAGTTCCCTGTTACGAAGACGGTAAGGGCGTCAAAATGAGTGCCGGAGTCACAGAAACAAAACTCGTTTGCGATGACGGCGTATTTTGCAATGAACGTGAAGCAATAAAGAAAGGCGAAAATGATCCATGCCGCATTAACGACGATGGCGACCTCAAGGGTGCCGTAGCCTGCCCCGATTACGGCGTTGTTTATGTCACCGAAAAAACATACGACTGCGATGGCGTCACCTATAACGAAGCCGAATTCCGCGAACGCTACGAGAAAGCTAAAATCGTAAAAATCGACAAGAAAATCGAAGACCGCTTGAATTCCGAGAAAAATGAAGACTAAAAACGTCATCCTGGAGCGCAGCGATAGGATCCAGTTAAATTAAAACAAAGCTTTGGATTCTTCGACTTCGAACCTACGCTTCTTCGCTCAGAATGACTCCAAACAAACACCTCAAAGCCGCATAACGGCGATCTCAGACATCACACCTCTATGTTCTACAAATTTCTAAAATTCATTTTCCTTTCGACACTCACTCTTATTTGGGGCGGTTGCGAAAGCAAAGACCATGCCATAGCCGGGTATGGTTGCATCTCTACCCAATGCTATAACACTACTGCGATAAACGACGCCGGCAAAGCATTCGACATCATTGAATGCGAAAACGGCGATAAATACCTAAGGCATCCGGGAATTTACGAAAGCCCTTTAGCGCCAAACGATTTGCCCCCAGGTGTTGACGTTTTCGCCCCGCAAACAGACGAAAGAGGGTGCGGAGCTTCAAACTGCACTTACAGCAAACAAGATCTTTGCGTAGACGGAATCGTTTTAGACGAACACGGAAATGAACAACCCGTCGGTGGATGCTACCCCACCATCGATTGCCCGGAAAAGAAATAATCGCTAAAACTTTGGCAGCTGAACTTAGAAATTTTAAGGAGAAAAAATGAACATTCGCAAGCACTGGAAAAAGATTCTACTCACGACAACCGCCTTTTTCTGGGCAAGCTGCAACTATGAAGAAACGGCACAGCCCCTGTATGGTGTGTACTGCCCGCCAGAAGGCTGCGGCGACCGCGAACTCAGCAGTTCCAATATCACTCAGCTCTCATCAAGTTCAGAAGCGGTAAGCAGTTCATCCAAAACCAATACATCGTCCAGCAGCAACGAAGAATCCAGTTCCAGCGAAGTGACATGCACACCCGGGGATTCGGTCGTATCGTACTACCCGCCCTCCTATTCTGCGGACATTGCCAAGATGGGCGCCGAAGAACGTGCAAAACACGCCGGAGTTGAAAAAATTGACAGCATCCAACAAACAATGCAAACAATTCCGCAATGTCTCGCCCAATTGCGCATGGAACTCGACATGTTTGTTGCACTATATGGCGCCCCGAATGTGTTCCCCAAAGACGAAGTTTGCAGTGACGGCACAACACGCCCAACACAAGAATACCTCGATTATCTAAAAATGAAAGAGGAATGGGAAAAGAACAAGCCCGCATTAGACGAAGAATGCCAAAAGATTTACGAAGACAAGCTGAAAGAAATCGAACAAAACGTTAAAAAGTGCCTTGCAACATCAAATCCCAACACAGACTTGACTATTTGCGATTTTGATGCCATGTGCCCCGAATATGGCGTAGATTCAAAATGCACTTATAAATACACTTGCAACGACGGTGTCACTTGCCACAGAACCGCAGGTGAAACCAATATGGATTGCACCAACAAGCAAGGGGAAAAAGTCACCTACTCCAAAAACGAATTCGATAAAAAATATTACACGAAAAACGGTTATTAATGTTCAACAAGCACTGGAAAAAATTCGCACTTGCAACAGCCGCTCTATTCTGGAGTGGTTGCAGCGATGATTCGTCAAGCAACAATCCATCAACGGGCAACGAACCCATAGCGTGTACACTTCAATCATATATTTACGACACCATCGAGTGCGGACATTCCACGACAACCAATAATAACTTCAATTGTGATGACGGATTTGAATGCCACCAAACTCCAGAATGCGATAGCAAGATCTACTGTTCAGATAAACAAGGCCAAAGCATCTCTTACACCACAGAAGAATTTGATATAAAATATTTTATACAGAAAAGAAATTTCTAAAAAAAACTTATAAATTTAATCATTAACCACAACACTTAAAATTTCGCCCCTACCTTTTACCTACCATCTAAAACCTATATGAAACTTTCTCTTAAGAAAAAACTCGCTCTCGAAGCTTATCGCCTTTACCGCCATAACGAAATCAAGGCTCACCCGCTCACTTACTTTTTCTGGGAATGCACGCTCCGCTGCAATTTGCACTGCCTGCACTGCGGTAGCGACTGCGTCAAGGACGCCATTCCCGATATGCCCCGCGAAGATTTTATGGGAGTGCTCGACAAGCTTGCCCCGCATATTGATCCGAAGCACTTTATCGTGGTGATTACCGGCGGCGAACCGCTCATGCGCCCCGACCTTGAAGAATGCGGCCAAGAAATCAAGAAACGCGGTTACCCCTGGGGCATGGTCACAAACGGACTTGCCATGACGCCAGAACGCTATACAAAACTTTTGAACGCAGGGCTCCGCTCGCTTACCGTGAGCCTTGACGGGCTCGAAGCGAACCACAACCATTTCCGTGGCGATCCGCATAGCTTTGAACGCGCGCTCCGTACCATCGACATGGCCGCCCACACCGAAGGCCTCACCTTCGATGTGATGACCTGCGTGAACCGCGAAAACTTGAAAGAACTCCCGAAAATCTTAGACTTGCTTTTGAAAATTGGCGTCAAACGCTGGCGCGTTGCAACGGTGTTCCCGAAGGGCCGTGCCAAAGACAATCCGCTGTTCCAGCTCACGAACCAGGAATTCCGCCAGGTGTTCGACTTCATCCGCGAAGTGAAAAAGCTGAATGTCATCAGCGTGAACTACGGCTGCGAAGGCTTCCTCGGCAGTTACGAGAAAGACGCCCGCAACTACCCGTTCTTCTGCCGCGCCGGCGTAAACGTCTCTTCCGTGCTTTGCGATGGAAGCATCTCAGCATGCCCGAGCTTACGCGGCGACTACATCCAAGGCAATATCTATAAAGACGACCTGTGGGACGTGTGGCAAAACCGCTACCAAGTCATGCGCGACCGCAGTTGGGCTAAGCTTGGCGACTGCAAGACCTGTAAATACTGGCGCTACTGCGAAGGCTCCAGCCTCCATTTACGTGATGAGAAGACAAAAGAACTTGCATACTGCCATGTGAAAAGACTAGAAGCTGCTGGAGCATAAGGAGAATCCATCCCCAGAAAAAGATGGATTTTCGATAAAATTCATCCAAGAAATCTAGATGTACAGCAAAACAACCCAACACAAACCTTAATAAAATTTTACACAAAAAATAATTACATCTAAAAGAATTGCAAATTCGCTTGTTTTTAAATATATTTTGTGTAACATATTAGGGAGAAATACATAATGATGTACAAACACTGGGAAAAAATCTTACTGGCCATGACTAGTTTCTTCTGGGGAGCTTGCAACGCCGCTTCGGACAACACAACAGCTACAAAAAAAATTGTATCCAAAGAGGTGTCAAAACTCGAAGCAAGCAAACTAAAGCCCGTTACAAAAGATACCTTGAGCATCATAAAAGATTCCACGAATCTTGCACGACCAGTTCCCATATATGGCATCAATCCTCCGCCAATTACTAAAGTTCCATGCGCACAGCAATCTGGCAACTTTATCGTAAAATGTCTTAACGATGTCATTTGCGTTGACGACAAGGTATATCCAGGTTGCACAAGCAAAAAGCCTACAGTCGTTGCAAAATACGGAACAATCGCAACAGCCCCCAAAAGATATACTTGCGATAACGGGAAAACCTACACCGAAGCCGAATTCACAAGGTTATTCACGGTTGTAGAGTTGCCTCCAAAGCAATAAAAGAAAAATTTCTTTTATAATCATTTGAGTCAAATTATAGACTGCGACATAAGCAAATGTAGCAGCCTATACTTTTTTTTAACCTTTATTATTATGAAACTCGGTCTTAAGAAAAAACTTGCACTCGAAGCATTCCGTCTTTACCGTCACAACGAAGTCAAATCGCATCCGCTGACATATTTCTTTTGGGAATGTACGCTGCGCTGTAACTTACACTGCCTGCATTGCGGTAGCGACTGCGTCAAGGATGCCATCCCCGATATGCCCCGTGAAGACTTCATGGCAGTACTCGACAAGCTTGCCCCCCATATCGATCCAAACAACTTCACCGTCGTTATTACCGGTGGCGAACCGTTGATGCGAGCGGACCTCGAAGAATGCGGACAAGAAATCAAAAAACGCGGATACGCCTGGGGCATGGTCACAAACGGGCTTGCTATGACTCCCGAACGCTACACCAAGCTTTTGAATGCAGGCCTCAAGACATTGACCATAAGCCTTGATGGACTTGAAGAAAATCATAACCATTTCCGTGGGAACCCGCATAGTTTTGATCGCGCCATCCGCGCCATCAACATGGCCGCCCACACCGAAGATCTTACGTTCGACGTGATGACATGCGTAAACCGCAAAAACTTGAGCGAACTCCCTCGCATTTTGGATTTGCTCGTGAATCTCGGAGTCAAGCGCTGGCGTGTTTCAAACGTATTCCCAAAGGGACGCGCCAAGGACAACCCGCTATTCCAACTTACAAACGAAGAATTCCGACAGGTATTTGAGTTCATCCGTGAAGCAAAAGCTATGAACGTCATCAATGTGAACTACGACTGCGAAGGCTTCCTTGGAGATTACGAGAAGGTTGTGCGCAATAGCCCGTTTTTCTGCTGGGCAGGCGTGAACATTTCATCAGTTCTTTGCGACGGGAGCATCTCGGCATGCCCGAGCCTGCGTGGCGACTACATCCAAGGGAACATCTACAAGGATGATATCTGGGACGTTTGGCAGAACCGCTACCAAGTCATGCGTGACCGCAACTGGGCTAAAACCGGTGAATGCAAAACATGCAAATACTGGCGCTACTGCGAAGGCTCCAGCCTTCATTTACGTGATGAGAAAACAAAGGAACTTGCATACTGCCATGTAGCGAGACTAGAGGCCGCGGGAGCGTGATGACAAATGCGTAAGGCGAGAGTCGCAACCATGCTTGCATGGATATGACCGAGCCTAGCATTTGGTACTTTCGCGAAGCGAAAGTACAGAAGACTAAGGAACTTGCGTATTGTCACGTCAAACGTTTGGAGGCAGCCGGGGCATAACGGTTCCTCCGAAAAGCGAAGCGTAAAAAACGCGAATTTAAGGCTTGGATGGTTCATTCCAAGCCTTTTTTCGTTAAAAATACAATTACAAAACATACGTTATAAAAAAAATTACGACAAACATATTGAAAATTTGCTCGTATTTAAATATACTTTATATACAATTTTTCAAGGAGTAATAAAAATGAAATATAAACACTGGCAAAAACTATTGCTAGCCTTGTCCAGTTTGTTCTGGAACAGCTGTAATTCATCTCCAGACGTAGCATCGCCATCTTCGGGCGACATCTCTATGGATGTAAAAAACAATTCAACGGAAATTTCCGCTTTAGCAAAAGACGCTCAAGATCCTATCGTCAACGACTCTTCCGATATCGGTAACACGATTGCTTTGTATGGTGTTCCGTCCAAGGTTCTGTGCGTACAAAAAGAAGGGAACTATCTTGTAAAATGCCGTGACGGAGTCACTTGCATCGATACAGACTTGCTTCCTGCCGTAAAATACGGAACACCAACCTACAAGAAAAAGAAATACAAATGCGATGACGGACACCAGTACACCGCATCCGAATTCAGAGCCATCTATGATTTGCTTATCATTTCCCAAGGGAAAAAAGCTGAATAAAATCTCAACCTTTGTTTTCATCTCATACAAAAAAGCCCTACTATTTGTAGGGCTTTTCCAGTTCAATAAATGTATATTAACATTTAAAGGAACTTTATATGAGCATTCGAAAAATTTCAAGAAAGCTTTTTATTTCTACAGCAGCATTCTTTTGGGCAAGCTGCGGAGGGGACAGCGAATATCCTCCAGTCGCTTCTAATCCCCCAAACGACCTTACATCGAGCACATCAAGTTTCCCAACAAGCAGTTCAGAAATTGAGGAAAGCAGCTCTAGTGACACTCCATCGAGTTCTTCTGAAGCCGTCCTAAGCAGCTCTAAAGAATCTTCATCGAGCATCGCCAATACTGAACCAATTGGGCCATACAGACTTGCTAGAGATACAAGCGTGTCCTGTAAAGTCACTTCATGGAGTCCTAAAGAATATTATGAATATGCAAAGTATAATCCAAGCATATTGATGGATGAATTAGAAAAGAATTACTTCAAAAATTTAACAGAACTCGAAGAAATAGAAGATCATCTTGAATTTAGCACTATCGGTCCAATCCCCTCTTATGGAAGTTATTTTCATACCAATGTGACAACACCCGAGTCATTTGCATGTTCAGATGGCACCCTATTCAAATACGACAGTTTTAGATATAAAGATTCATTGATTTTTTCAAACGAAGAATACATAGAAAAATATCCCCAAAGTGTAGCCTCGCCCCTTTGCAGAAAGACCGATTTTTTACGAGCAGACTTTACTAATGAACTTGATAAAGATAAACGTTTTATTGGCCATTTAAACGACATATACAAATCAGACACCAAAACGGTTATTGACAGCGTAATAGAAGCCAATAAAGAAACTCTATCCGCGACACAAACAGATTGCATTAATGCCATAAAAATATATCCAAGTGAATTATACGAAGGTCCAATAGCTACCAAACAAATTTGTGATGGAGACACAATCGTAAATCCTCGTTATCAGGAAAAACGAGAAGAAAATAAAGAATCTACCTTAGATGAAATTAAAAATTGCCTAGATAAAACAGAATAACTTAACATTATCTCTGCATCATTATATTAAGACACAATAAAAAGAACGGCACCCGAAAAGGTGCCGTCCTCAATTTCAACAACGTCTTAACGAAGAGAGCTTACTTAGCTTCGAAGTAGTAAGTCTGGAGAGTCTTACCATCCTGAGAGAGCTGGATAATCTGCTTGCCCTTCGGAAGGTTGCCAGTAATCTTGTAGAGGTTTTCAGCAACATATTCGACCTTGAGATCGGTGCCCTTGTCCTTAACCGGGAACACGCCCTTCGTTTCGCCTTCACCAAAGCCCTTGCAGTCCTTGTGAGATGCGATCGGAGCGACAACAGCCGGATAAGTCTTAGCCGTGATTGCCGTAGACACAGAAGAAGAGTTGTGGTAGAACACTTCGAGCTTGCCTTCGATGACACGCGGATCCGGGAGGTTCGTTACAGCAGCAACAGCGGCCGGAGCAGCCTTCTTAGCCTTCTTGCCCTTACCCTTCTTCTTCACGCCAATCTTTTCAGCAAGGCTTGCTTTTGCATCACCAGCCTGCTGCTGCGGCATCGTCAAGCGGTAACCAGCGATAGATTCGTTGCAGTTCGTAGAATAAACGACCCACTTGTTATCGATCTTGAGCGGGCCTTCCTTAGTACCCTGGTACAGACCCGGATCAACCTGGGCGCTGTAGATGTAAAGAATGAGAGAAGCGTTCGGATTCTGTTCCGTCGTTTCAATCTTCATACGGGTCTTCACATACTTAGAACGGCCTGCATAAACTCTATAGGCGCCAACCGGAACCTTGACGAACTTGAACTTACCCTTGCGGAGTTCCTGGTTGAATTCGTACTTTTTGGAAAGAGTGGTATAAATCGTGGAGTCCATACCGACAGTCGGCATTTCCAACGGCTTATTGGTGAAAGCATCACGAACTTCACCTTCGATGGTACCTGTCTTACCGTTATCGCAAGCCGTCATAGCAAGAGCGATGATGGCAGCGGCACAAATGCTAAGTTTCTTTTTCATTTTGCGTCCTCTAGGGTTAAAAAGAGAAAAGCCTCCCTAACAAGGGAGGCCCCAAACTTTAAGAAGATTAAGCTTCTTCTTCAGTCTTGACCGGTGCAGCCTTGCGAGTCTTACGCTTTGCAGAGGTGATGTTAGCACCGCCGCCATAGCGCTTGTTGAAGCTGTCGATACGGCCAGCCGTATCCACGCGATGCTGCTTGCCCGTCCAGAACGGATGGGTATCAGCCGTAATTTCCAAAGAAATTACGCTATATTCAACACCATCGATAGTCTTCTTTTCGGCGGAAGACTTCGTGGAGCGGGTGATGTATTCTTTACCCGTATTCGCATCGACGAATAATTGTTGAGAGCTAAAATTTAATTGTTTTTCGCGATTTTGGCAAGCGGAAGCCTCATTTTTAGTATTTTTATAGCATGAAATCTTTATTGTTGCTCTGTTCATTGCTTTTGCTCGCATGCGAAAACGACCATCCGACCATTAAAATCATCGAGATTAACAAAAAAATGGTCCTCGAAGAATGGCCGGACAGCAATTATATTGCCTCGTTGGACTCCATTTTGAAACTCGAACCCATCAAGAAAGGCAAAGATTCGGCTGATGTCAAGCTAAAAATGAACGCTTTCAAGGCGCCCACCTTCCAACTTCCGCCCTCGGTTACGGGTTCCAAGAACACCAAAAAGCCGAGCGCGAATAAGCAAGGCAAACCGGCTAAACCGGGTAAACCAAGCTCCGAAGTCGCCAAGCCAAGCAACAATGCCGAAAATTTCATCGGCAAATTCACAAATGCGCTCGCGGCACTCCAGTCCGATCCGTCGAACAAGAGCCTTTACAAGGTCGTCACCGCAAACGAAGGCGAAGACCTGTTCAAGCTTTTACGCAGAACATACGGAGCAGGTACGCAGAACCTCCCCCGCTTTTACGTGCTTTCTGCACTCCAGTCCGTGAATGCAGGCGTCATGCTGGAACACCTGAACGCAGGCGACAAAGTGCGAGTACCGCGACTTTAGTTGGCAGTAGACGGAAGGAAGTAGGAAGTAGGAAGTAGACAGTAGGCAGTGGTTAGTGGTTAGTGATTAGTGATTAGAACGTCATCCTCGAAGAGGATTACAGTTCTGTTTGCGAAATATGTATGGTTCCTCGCGTAGCGAGGATGACTGCGTCCCTGTTTACTAACCACTGTTTACTAATCACTTAGAACAGTGTTTTCACGCCGAAACCGAGAACTCCATCCAGATAATCGCACCCGTTACGGAGCGCATAATAAATGCTAAAACTCCACGATTTACGGTACTGCGTAAAGCCAATACCATAATCATGCTCGCGCGCCCACCCGTGGAAAGGCTTCATCCGCCTGTACAATCCCGGCTGGTAAAAAAGTTCTATCGACAAATCGTAACCGTCTTGCCACAGGAAAGCCACCTGCGAAAATCCATACGCACGCGTCCGCATAAAACCATACATCATCCCCTTAAACGAGTTGATTCCTCCCAGCGCAAACAAATCCTCACGCGCAAAAGAAACACCCGAAGGCAACAACGTCCCCGCCGCAGCCGAATATCGCACAATAAAATTCTTGTACAGCGGTATATAATGCGTGAACGACGATTCCAAACGCAAATAGCGATCAAGCGAATCCGGGCGGTCCATCATCCACGCCAACGACACATCCAACGAAGTTCCACTGCGTGGCAACATGCGGCGGTCAAACGACACATACGATAGCTCAAACGACGAACTTTTCTCGTCATTGCCAATGCCCACGAACGCAGCTACATCGAAACTAAAGCCTATGTTCCGCGACACGCCCACTTCTAACCGCGAATTGCGCGACAGCGAATCGTCTTCAAAAAATCCGCGAACAACAACATCCCATGAAGTTCCAAAGATAAAGCGTTCGCGATACGAGCCTTCTATCCGGCGAGAATCTTTTTGCGAATAGCCATCCAATTGCAAATCGCGGCCGGTCCCCAAGATGTTGAACAGGGCGAGATTCACTTTACCTTCCCAAACGTCCTCATCGCTCGAATACGTGAGATAACCTTCTGCCGCAGAAATCGGAATCGCCCGCATGGAATACGCCGGAATCACGCGATGACGCACCGGGTCACGGAATAAGCGAACGCCCGCCGTCTGCTCGTAATAACCCAACCGCGAAAGTCGATTTTCCGAGCGTTCCAAATCAGTCAGCGAAACCGCGCCACCAATCTCAAGGCCTGTCAATTGCCTAAAGACATCAACATCTGTTGCGCCAGAATCCAAATTTTCTGGTCCAGCCCAAACCCACGCACTACCGCGTTCAAATTTACAACGCATCACGCCCGCGCTATCGACATTCACATTTAGCTTCGCCCCGAGAAAGCCATGATCTTCATAATAGCGCAAAAGCTTTTGCTTTGCCCCCTGCCAAGAATCGCAAGGCATCCCGACAACAGCACTCATCGAAAGTTCTTCAAATTCGCTGTGTTCGCCAGCCCATTCCACGCGCTCAATGCGGCAAGTCGAAGCAAAAGACACTCCAACGCCGAGCATCAGAATCAAAGCGACAAAAACGCAAAGCGACTTTATTTTTAACACTTCAGTCTTCATTAAAAATACGCCTTTGCCTCGCTCGACAATTTTTGGAACACATTTTCTTCGGCATTACCGAAACGCAAAATATAACGGAGCGAAAGCGACAAGAAGCGGTTTACTTCAACCGAAACCCCGGTTTCGAGCCTGTAAGTAACGCCATCGCCAAAGCCAGACATCATCTGGTACGGAATGTCACCATCATGTTTATTCATTTGTATGGAAGCAAACGAAATATGACCATCCACAAAGCCATCTTTTTCATAACCAACACGCAATTCTTCTTCCCAGAGATGCGCTCCAAACGAAGATTTCATATCATCTTCACCTGAGCCTTCTCTATAACGGATGCGCGGTTCAAAGCTAAATCCAACGGGCAATTTCCAAGTATAGCGCCCCGAGATTTCCCAAATATTCCAATCCAATTTTTGAAGAGCCGTTAAAGCTACTGATTCAAACGTATTTTCTATACCAATGTAATGGTCATCGTTAATTTTCATACCTGCTGAAAGTTTATGATCAAAAATATCTTGATAATACCCGATCGAAGACATTTTCTTTTCGTAAACGGCACTCGGATTGTACTGCGCCATCACGCCCGACGGATGTTCCCATGCAAGGCTTGCTTCCCACGAGACAGTTCCTGCCGTCACCGACTTTAGCCCCGCCGGAACAACAGGCGGAAAATAAATCTTTTTACCCGTCGTATCTTCGGCTTCAGAACGATACGATGCACTTAGCGTTATATCGCGCAAAAGCCCCTGCGTAATTCCCAGCGACACCCCCGGATTCCACTCCAGCGTCGCTTCAAACGTTGCATTCGACGAAAGTACGGCCCCAATCGAATCATTGCGGCCCATGCCTTCATAGACAAAGTCACCATTATCAACGCCTTCGATAAACGAGCCCGTAAGGCTATCGTAACGCACGTCGCCTGTTCCCTTCGCCACAGCCTTGTAAATAGCGGTGTACGTCTGTTCCGAAGTCATTCCAAAGCGGTAAGCAACAGAGCCCTGCACACCCATATCGTCGTCGCCAAAGTTTGTATTCAAATCGCCGACCCACGAATCCGAAGCGCCCAAGGAATCCGTCACCGCATGCGAATACTGCAATAAATGCGATAAATTGAATTTGCGGAAATTCGCTTCAGCCGATTGCGTCCAAGTTACGGAATTCACAGAATCGCGCCAATCATCGTCGCGGGAACGCCCCGCGCCTTTTGCCCCCGTCATATTGTGTTTGCGCACGGTCAGCGTCCCAACAGATTCCTTAACATTCCACAAATCGTCATTTAACGTTGCGCCAACCGCGGTCTTTGCATACCCGCGCTCAGACTTATTCCCTAGCGAATCAACCACGGAATATCGCACATCGCCACTGCCAAAAGGTCTAATAAAGCCGCGCAAAAATTCCGACGAGAATGTTCCCTGATAACGCTTTTGCTCAATCTCTTGCGTACTCGAAACATAAGCTGCCGTAAATTCACTTGTAGCGTTCAAGCTTCGATGCACCACAGACAATTGCGACCGCGATGAATTCCACTTTTCGTCATCACCTCGGCGGTACCCCCACCTTGCCGTTCCGAACCAATCCTTGCCTAGCCGGAACCGTAGCGCGAGTTCATCATGGCGCAAATCACCTTTCAAAAGGGCGCTATCCAAATCCCAATCATTCCTGAGCGCATAAGCGTCCCAACCTCTATCGCTCCCGCTAAATTCAGAAATGGCAAAACCTTCTTGAACATAGTTGCCATAAACAGAGAGCGCCACGGGGAAAGCCTGTAAATTCTGCGAAGAGTCCGATGTCACAAACCACCTAAACGCACGGCCGCTAGGCCCGCCCACATGATTCGAAACCGTATTCGAGTCCATGCGATTAAGGCCTAGTTCCAAATCCGCATAAAAGCGGTGTTGCGCCTGCAAGCGGAGACGCGTCCCCAAACGTTCCGACATTTTCGGGCGGTGCAATTCCTGGAGCGATGAACCAGCCGCTAAATTTTCACCACGGTCATTTTTCAAAAGCTCGTAATCGGCACTGTCAAGCGTGCTTTTACGCATGCGGTCCACATCATTTTCCAAATGGAATCCGGACACATCAAAAATTAAATTTTCCATCCGCAAACTACCGCGAACGGCGTACATCGTATAAATATCATCATTTAAATAAGCATCGTATTCCACCGAAATAACATCATCGGTTCCCGGAATAATCCCATTCTTAAAATTCAAAAGACCACCGGCATAGTTCACTTCGTAATCGCGATTGCGGACAAGCTCAACACCATTCAACCAAACTTTTTCAGAATTCGGCACCACCGAAATGAATCCCGCCGATTCATCGAGATAATACCCTTCGCGCTGTCCTTGCACACCGCTAAACGAGCGAGAATAACGCGACACTTCATCCGTTCCCCAAGCACCACTAACCTCGCCATTTACAGACGAACCTCGATAACGCAAAGTCGCCATAGCCCCAAGCGAAGAACGGCTAAACGACGAAAGCCCCATGGAATTATCATCCCACGTAAAATCGCCCAAATGAAGCATTGCAAACGGAGACTCGACCCTGAAATAAATTTGGTCCACTTCTTGCAGCGTTGCCGTTGTCTGATCGCCCGCCTTGCGGTCCACATCCGACAAAAGAGCGTCAATGTAAACGCTATCCGAAAGGCGACCTTGTATCGAAAGACGCAACTCCTGGTCCACTTGCGTGCCACCATCGCCCACCGTCACTTGCATGGTCTTATAACCGTGCGTCTCGATTTCGGCATGCGAAGAATCCGACGCATCCGCTGTTGCGACAGTATTCGCCGTTTCCGGCGCATTTTCTAAAGCATTTTTTTCAAGAATCGAAGGATCCCAAACCGGGAGCGAATCCACATCCAACGCAAAGGCTAGACTGGCAAGCAGCAGGCCCAGACAAGGAATAGACCGCATACAAGACTACCGGGAAGGGGTCACAACACGGAACTGCCTACTGGCAAGCAACTTGCGGCCCGCCACTAAATCGACACTCCATTCGCCAAGCTCGACCAAATCAGAGGCAAGCATTGAACTGCAAACATCCCCCGTAAGGTTACAAGGTTCCACGAAAATCGTATCAATTCCCAAAAACCAAATATGGAAAAGCGTGTCTTCTTGATAGCGAGCAGAATTTGTAATAGACGAAAACACATAAAGTCTCGTATTCTCTTCAAAAACGCTATCAGAACCAAAAGGCTCCCCGTTCACGATATGCCTGCAAACAACGCTGTTCGCAGGCGAAAGTTCGATATCGGAATTATCCGTAAAACTGACTTCGTCATCGACAAAAATCGTGACGACACGGTGAATAAAGAAACCTAAAAAAAAGGCTATTGCGATAACAGTAGTCTTTCTTAAGTTTCTCAGTGGCGGAAACCGACCAGCCACAGACACCCCCTAGCGGACAAGACTGCTCGTATTCTGCGTAAATGCAGGAACGGCGTCCTCCAATTTTTCGACTAGCAGGCGGTTAAAGTCTTCGATACGATTCGGGAGTTTTCCACCCTTAAAGACTTGAACGAGCAAAAGTGACTGATCTACAGGGGAAATATAAACAGAATGGTTCTCGCCCGCAAACGAAACGGACAGGAACTTTTCGCCACCAAGCATAATACCAATTTGACGAGAGGAATCGAAGGCAGCGATACTCAAGACAGCAAGAGGAGTTGCGTCTAAATCGGAACCTAAAGAACCCACATCGGCAATGATATTTCCATCACGATGGCAAAGAACAACATATTCGCACTTGACACTTGCCTGGTAGGCAGTCATCAAGCGACGCACTTTGTTAGCATCATCAGAATAAATTGTATAATCGCTCATATTTTAAACCACAATCAAAAAAACTTTTACTTTTCTTTTGGCTTGTACGGACGCAAGACAATTTCATCATCATCATCCGACTGCGCCTGTTTTTCAACCGGGCGGCCAAACGTTGGCATTCTAGGAACAGCCGTTGCAACACGTGGGCGCGCAAACGGCGAGGACATAGCGCCCTTTTGGAATAACCCCGAACCAGCACCGCCGGAGTTCGCAGCATTCGCCTGCGGTTTTGCGGCAAACGAAGGCATACGGAACGGCGAAGTCGGCTGCTGCGGAGGCGTAGCGGCAGCATCATTCTGCGAAGTAGCCGCTTCGGCACGTTCGGCCGAAGCATCACTGGCAGTCGGAGCTGCAGCGGTAGTCGCATTACCAGCGGCCTTGCGCAAGAATCCCTGTTTCACATTGAACTTTTCGATAACGAGCATTGCAATAGTCTTGAGCGTCGTGACGACACCCTTACCATTGTGAGCCGTCGCCGGAAAGAACTGAATTTTCTTGTCCGGATTGAGCTGCTCGTTCATTTCATCCAATGTCAAAACATTTTCCATATCGCGCTTGTTGTACTGCAACACAAACGGGATATCATCCAAGTTCATGCCGTAGTCCTGCAAGTTCTGGCGCAAGTTCTGGAGGCTTTCCAAATTTTCAGCCTGACGTGATCGCTGGGAGTCAGCGACAAAGACGATTCCATCGACACCGCGAAGAACAAGCTTACGTGTACTGTTGTAATAAACCTGACCAGGAACAGTGTAAAGCTGGAAACGAGTCTTGAAGCCCTTGATGTCGCCCAAGTTCAATGGCAAAAAGTCAAAGAACAAGGTTCTATCACCTTCTGTTGCAAGCGAAACCATGTCGGTACGCTTGTCTTGAGGCATTTTCTGATGGATCACCTGAAGATTTGTGGTTTTACCACTCAAACCAGGTCCATAGTAAACGACCTTACAACTAATCTCTCTTGTAGCAAAATTAATAGACGACATTATAATTCCTTGAAACCCAATACTTAATCTAGTAAAAAAGTTTCGTAATCAAAAAAAAATTTTTTATTTTGGGCTTTTTTTAACTAAAATCACAAATTTTCGCCTAAAAATCAAGAAAAAAAAGTTTCAAGCTATCATTCTCTCATACTTTTTTCGCAAGTCGTAAATAACAAAACAGACCGATATACTTATGTATATCGGTTCTTTTCGTTTAAAATCTGTAAGAAGACTTTAATTAAGCAAGGCCGTTGATGACCTTAGCAACCTTGGCCTTGTAGTTGGCAGCACGGTTGGCGCAGAAACCAGCGCGGTGAGAAACGGCAGCCTTGTCGAGCATGCTGAAGAGCTTCGGCATTTCTTCGAGGGCGGCAGCTTTCGTAGCAGCAGTGCGGATAACCTTGAGGCTAGCACGGATAGCGCTACGAGTGGAACGGTTCATTGCGTTGGCCTTTTCGGCCTGGAGCAAACGCTTTTTGCAAGACTTGTGTTGAGGCACCTTAAAATCTCCGGGTGAAAACCTACTTAAAAAATGTTAGCACAAAGATAGTAAAAGTTTGAAAGTTGTCAAGGGGTGCGGCAAAGCCGCAGTTAATAGTGGTTAGTGGTTAGTGGCTGGTAAACAGTAGGCAGTAGGAAGTAGACGGTAGACAGTTGGCTGAATTGTCATCCTGAGTGTAACGAAGGATCCAGTGAAGGTATGGGGTATGAGGTATGGGCTCGGCACTGCGTGCCTTTGGGGTATGAGGTTATTGTAATTAGAAATGCCCAAAGCGAAGCGACCTCATAGGAGCTTTAGCTCCGTGCCCATAGCCCCAAAGCGAAGCGTGCTCATCGTCCAAAGTGCAAAGCACGACCTCATACCCCTAATACCTATTACCTAACACCTTTTCTAAGTTCTAAGTTCTAAGCTCTAAGTTCTATATTTACCCGCATGATTCCGTTTATTGATATACGTGCACAACGAGAAGCTTACAAATCTGAATTTTTAAAGGCAGAACAAGACGTTTTGGACAGCGGGTGCTACATCGGTGGAACTGTGGTCCAAGCCCTCGAAGCGGAACTCGGTCAATATACCGGCGCAAAGCACGTTATTACCTGCGGAAGCGGAACGGACGCCATCACCATCGCCCTTTTGGCGCTCGGGCTTGAACCGGAAGACGAAGTCATCGTTCCCGACTTTACGTTTATCGCCCCCGCCGAATGCGTCATGAGACTCGGTGGCATCCCGAAATTTGCAGACATTGACGCCGAAACGCTCCAGATGAGCGCAGAGAGCGTTGAAGCATTAATCGGAGCAAAAACGCGCGGGATCATCGCGGTGAACCTGTTCGGCCAATGCCCAAACTACAGCAAGATTAAGGAAATCGCTAAAAAGCATGGGCTTTGGCTTGTCGAGGACTCTGCACAAGCTTTCGGAGCCAAGCAAAACGGCACATCCGCCTGCACGTTCGGAGACATTTCCATCACGAGTTTTTACCCAGCAAAACCGCTCGGTTGCTACGGCGACGGCGGCGCACTCTTCACGCACAACGATGAACTTGCGCAAAAAATCTGCCTAATTGCAAACCATGGGAGTCGCACACGCTACGTCCACGAAATCTGTGGCATGAACAGCAGACTCGATGCCATCCAAGCAGCAGTTCTACGCGTTAAGCTCCGCCATCTGGACGAAGAGCTAAAAATGCGCTGCGAAAACGCCCGCAAGTACGATGATTTTTTTGCAGAATACAATAATCGCACAAATTCGAGCAGTTTAAGCAAAGGAGCTGCCGCGAAAATCGTTCCGCAAAAAATCGAACACGGCAACACGAGCACTTATGCGCAATACACCGTGCTAGCCGATAATCGCGAGGCGTTTTTGAAGCTGTTGGAGCAAGCACAAATTCCTTACTGCATCCACTACCCCGCTCCATTGCACGAACAGCCATGCTTTAAAAAGCTAGCCCAAACGCACGAGAGCAACAGCATATCACAAGATTGCGTCGCCAGCAACGCCATTGAAGCCTGCAAAAAAGTCGTGAGCCTCCCCATGTGCGCGTTTACGAATGTAGAAGAGATTATTGCGGGACTTAAGAGAGTAATGTAGGTATGAGATATGGGCACGGGCCTACGGCCCTTTCAGGTATGAGGTATGAGCTCGGTCGCCGACGGCTCCCTTTGAGATTATTGTAATTAGAAACGCTCAAAGCCTTGCAAAGCAAGGCGACCTCACAGCCCAAAGCGAAGCGACCCCAAAGGGGCTTTAGCCCCGACCTCATAGCCCAAAACCCTACAGCACAAATTTTTCAATAACTTCGGCAATGCCCGAATGGTTGTTGTCGCGTTCCGTTACGTAATTTGCAACCGCTTTTGCCGCCTCGCTCGCATTCGCCATTGCAACGCCAACACCAGCAGCCTCAATCATCGGGCAATCGTTTTCTTCATCGCCCACGGCAATCGTATTTTCAATCGGCTCGTGATAGAAGTCAGCCATGTAGCGCACGGCAGCACCTTTATTCGAAAGCATGTGCGAGAACTCCAGCATTTCGGGCTTGCTGAACACATCGAACAGCTTGCCCGCCGTGACCGTTCGCATGTCGGCACGGAAATCCACAAGACTCGAATGTTCAAACGGCGTAATCACATTCACCTTGATTGGCGGCTTGACCACCACATTGATGGGGCCATCATTGCAATTAACCCCACCATAATAATTGCGGATATCATCTACAACAACATAATCCATTTGCATCAGGCGGCAATACGTCTTGAGCTGTTCGGTCTCGTATTCCGAGACGACCAAATCACCAGCGTAAGTGTGCGCATGCATACCACGCTTGTGCGCTTCGTCCATGATATACTTGACTTGCTCGACCGAGATGCGACGCGTCAAAATAGACTCGCCCGAACCGCAATCGTAAATTAGTCCACCATTAAAACTCACCAGAAAATATCCAGGCTTCAAAAATCCATACCTTTCGGCAATCCGCTTAACACTGGTAAGCGGGCGTCCTGTTGTCATCACGAACTTGTGCCCCGCGGCAATCATCGTATGGATTGCAGTCATGTCGGCATCGCTAATATTCTTTGCATCATCAAGAAGCGTGCCATCTAAATCAGTAAAAAGAAGTTTCATGAGGCAAATTTAGTTATTAGCTGGTAGTTGTTTGACGAATATAAGCGCCATCACTGAATTAAAGTGCAATAGCAATTAACTATTGACCAGCAACGAAATCTTACTATATTCATACGTATGATAATCGATGATTTACTTACAGACGTGAAAAGCGTTGCCATATTCGGGCATGTACGTCCCGACGGAGACTGTTTAGGCTCCACCCTTGGACTTTACAATTACGTCAAGGAAAACTACCCGGCAATTCGAGTCAACCTGTTCTTGGAACGGTTCCCCGAGAACTACAAAATTCTCGCCAACTCCAACAACACCAACGAAATATATGACGAGGAATGCGGCACTTTCGATTTGGCGTTCCTTATAGACACGCCTTCTTTTGAACGCATCGGCGCCAACGGCGAACCCTGCATCAAGACAGCCCGCAAAACTTGCAACATCGACCACCACATCAGTAACCCGATGAATCTCTGTTCCGAGAACTACGTCGATGCCAAGGCCAGCTCCGCATGCGAAGTGCTGTACTACATGCTCGATCTAGAAAAGATCAGCAAAGACACAGCCGAATGCCTTTATTTAGGAATCGTACACGACACTGGCGCGTTCAAGTTCAGCAGCACCGGGCAAAGGACGATGGACGCCATCGGTAATTTACTCGAAAAAGGTATCGACTTCACGAGAATCATCAACGAAACATATTATACAAGAACATACATCCAAACTCTTGTTACAGGATACGTGATGATGACAAGCAAACTTGCGCTCGATGGGAAAGTTGTTTACAGCTACCTCACTCCTGCAGACATGGACCGCTACTCCGTAACACCGGTCGAATTGAGCAACGTCATCGATACATTACGCGAAGTAAGCGGCACAGAAGTCGCTATATTCCTGTATCCTGTAAACGGAGAAAACAAAATAAGCTTGCGTAGCAATTATATAGTCGATGTTAACGCTATCGCCAAGAATTTTGGTGGAGGCGGTCACGTGCGCGCTGCAGGCGGAAGCTCCAAAGATAGCCCAGAAGAAACCATTACAAAGCTCTTGAAACTTATTCAAGAACAACTACAAAATTAAAAGTTATTTTATCAAAAATTACAAAAGGTCAGCCTAAACAGGCTGGCTTTTTTAGATGACAAACAACGCAATTGCCAAAAGCACAAACACGCAGCCGCTGAACCAGTTGAGGTTGCGGTTTGCCTTGGGAGAAGTCAAAAGGTACTTTTTGACCGTTCCTGCCAAAAGAGCAATACTTCCGAAAACAATCATCGTCGCCACGATAAATTCGGCACCAAAGATGGCCATTTGCAGACTCGGATGGATTGGGCGATCCAAACGCACCGCAGGCGGAATAAGCGAAAGAATAAAGAGAATCACCTTCGGGTTCGTCATGTTCATGATGACCCCACGGAAGTAAAGCTTGCGAGCAGACGGAATGTTGTTGGATTCTGTCGCATCGCCCTCGATCTCCACGGTTCCGACTTTCACGCCAAAACTCTTGTACGCGAGGTACAACAAATACGCAGCACCAAGGCACTGGATCACGAAAAAAGCAGTCGGGCTTGCGGCAATCAGCGCCGAAACGCCAGCCACCAAAAGGCAAATTTGCAAAGCAATTCCAGTACAAAGCCCTAAAATAATGCAAAAACCAAGGCGCGCCCCATACGTAGCGCTTTGCGCAAGCACAAATAAATTATCAGGTCCCGGAGCGATACCGATTACAAGAGCAGCGATAAAGAATTCAAGCATATTAGTAGTTAATAGTTATTTCGCCCTTCGGGCTAGTTACTAGAATTTAGTTAATAGAGACAACAATATAAAAATTTCTAGTAACTAGTAACTTGAAACTTGGAACTGCACCGAAGGTGCAAATCACAACTTGCTCAAGAACTCGTCCACATCCATTTCGTTGAGGTCTTTTTGCAGGCTATCCAGGACATCGTCTGTAATACGAGTGTGATTTTGCTCACGTTCTTCAGCACGATTGTTCGAAACTTCCACGAGTTTCCTGAGGGTGTTCGCCACCTCGCCCACCGTACCATCCTGACGCATCACGACATCAAGGACTTTCGAAAGCCTCTGGCGTAACTTCGTAAATTCCTCGCGGTCAAGCTCCGAAACCTCCCCATGATAGCACATCAAGGGAGTCTGGCACCGAGCACATGGGAACACCATCATGTTCGAGAAGTCTCCGTCTATTTGGACCTTAAATTTCGTTCCGCAATGCGGGCATTCGATATCCATTTCACTCATATTCCAAAATCTAGAATTTTTTACAATTCCTAGCCAACACAACTACAATATTTTATTTTTACGCAGTCCATCTCGTTTTGTGAACCCGTTATACATTTTTTCTATATAAAAACCAAATAACATTTTTCGCCTAATAAGAAAGCTGAACTTTTCAGATTGCAAACCCAACATCAAAGCGAAGCGACCCCAAAGGGCGAAGCCCGAGCTCATACCACAAACCTAAAATATGCTCTGCCACTGGCTATATCAAACAACAAACATTGATCTTTTCGACGGCCGTTTGTTCCGTGCGGGTGCCGCCGCCATGCTTTCCATCATCTTGGTGCTATTCTTTATGCCCAAGTACATCCGTTTTTTGCAGAGATTGGACGCCACCAGCGACTTTGACAAAGACGGCAAGACAAAATCACCACCTATCATGGGCGGTCTCCTTCTCGTTATCGTTGTTGAAGTAGTTTCATTGCTCGTATGCCAAATGAACGGCTACACCATCTCGACACTCGTCATTCTAGCGCTGTTCAGCGCCGTGGGCGCTACCGACGACATGGCCAAAGTCCGCGCCAAGCGCCTTATCAACCAAGGAAAGCTCAAAGCCGCCGAATACATGGACAAGGCCGACGGCATTTCCAGCACCCTTCGACTGATCCTCTACTTTTTATTCAGTTTTGTCGTTGCCGTTTTCTGCTACAAGTTCATCCCCGAACTCAAGGGCGACCTCACCATTCCGTTCTGCCCGATCGATGTGTTCCAAATCCACCTCCCCAACTGGATTTTCGTGGCATTCATGACATTCGTTATCGCAGCATCTGCAAATGGAACGAACTTCACGGACGGTCTCGACAGTCTTGTTTCTGTGCCGATTCTTACCAGCATGTTCTTCGTTGGACTTGTAGCCTACGTGAGCGGAAACTTTATCTTTAGCCAGTACCTGAGCGTACCGTACCTCCCCGGCTGCGACGAACTTTTCCCGCTGGCGACCTCCATTGCAGGCGCGCTGCTCGCTTATCTGTGGTTCAACAGCCCTCCGGCCGAAATTTACATGGGTGACGCCGGCTCCGTCGGCTTTGGCGCTACTATCGGCATTATGTTCATTCTCGTGCAAGCAGGGCTTTTCCTCCCCATCGTTTGCATCATCATCATCGCCGAAGCATGCTCCGTGCTCATGCAAATTACTTGGTTCAAAATCACGAAAAAGACGACCGGCACCGGCAAGCGCATTTTCCTTTGCGCCCCGCTCCACCACCATTACCAAAAGAAATGGGATGGACGCTTCCCGAGCAAGCCGCTCATGAACTCCAAAATCGTGTGGCGCATGCACTTGGTGAGCATCTTCGCCCTCATCTTCAGCATGGTCGTGTTCTTTGGAATTAGGTAGTAGGAAGTAGACTGTGACTTAAGTGCTCGTCGAGCTTCGCTGCAGTTACTAATTATCAGTTAATAGTTACTTGAAAGTCCTGCAAAGCGGGGCTTTTTTACTTTGGGAACAATTCGATTTTTTAATCCTTCGTACTGCCTTCGTCGTATGCGGATTCAAAAAAATAATCCATCATAACAAGTCCGAGCAACATTCTATATTTCATCGCATGAATATCATCGAAACTTTGAACGCCGCAGGCCAGCAGGAATTGGCCCAACATTTGGAAACTTTGACGGGCGAAGCCCGCGCAAATTTGGAACGCGATATTTTAAGCCAGGATTGGCAAGAACTCAAGGCTTTGCATGCCGAAAAATCAGCCGCAAATTTGAGTGACAACGTTTCTGCGGACCTCACCCCGATGCCGTGGAAACTCGCTACCGACGACCTCCGTTACGATTTTTGGAAAGAGACCGGCGAGATTCTTTTAAGCAAGGGTAAAGTTGCCGCATTCCTCGTTGCAGGTGGTCAAGGTTCGCGCCTCGGTTTCGATGGTCCCAAAGGCATGTTCGACATCGGCCTTCCGAGCCACAAGAGTTTGTTCCAGTTGCAGGCGGAACGTTTGCGCAACTTGGGCGCCCGTGTGGGCCACGCCATTCCGTGGTGCATCATGACGAGCCCGCTCAATCACGAAGCGACCGTCAACTTTTTTGCAGAAAACAACTTCTTTGGTTTAAACCGCGAAGACATCCGATTCTTCCAGCAGGGAACGATTTGCGCCCTCACCGCTGACGGCAAGGCAGTCCGCGACGGCGAAGATCATTTGGCTCTCGTGCCCGATGGAAACGGCGGTTGCTTCCGCGCACTCGCCCAAAGCGGCACGCTCGCCTGGCTTGTAGAACGCGGCGTACAATACGTGTTCCTCTATAGCGTCGATAACGCTCTTTGCCGCATTTGCGACCCGGCATTCATTGGCGCCCTCGCCGAAAAAGGCACGATTCTCAGCGCCTCGAAGGTCGTGCACAAAGCAGGCCCGAACGAAAAAGTCGGCATTTTCGCCTTCCAGAACAAAAAGCCGGGCGTTGTCGAATACAGCGACCTTCCGGAAAACTTCCGTGACATGACGAACGCCGATGGCAGCCTCACGTTCGACGGTGGCAACATCGCGATTCACTTGTTCAAAATTAGCGGACTTCGCAAGTTGCAGACAAGCAAGCTCCCGTGGCACACCGCACGCAAAACCGTTTGCGGCATCGAAAAGTGCTTCAAGTTCGAACAATTCCTCTTTGACGCATTCCCGCAGTTGGGTTCCATGCTCCCGTTCGGCGTTGTGCGCGAAGAAGAATTCAGCCCGGTCAAGAATGCCGAAGGCAATGATTCTCCGAAGACCGCACGCACCATGATTGGCAAGCTCCACCGCGAATGGCTCCGCAAGGCACACGTGAAGATTGACGAGAAGAAGTTGTACGAAATCTCGCCGACAATCAGCTACGCTGGCGAAGGCCTCAAGCAGAGCGTTTTTGACCGCGAACTCGGCAGAAACATTCTGGAATTTGAAGAGGATTAGCGCCTTCGGCGCAGTAGACTGTAGGAAGTAGGCGGTAGGAAGTAGGATTTGTCATGCCCGCCACTGTGCGGGCATCTCCTTTTTATAGCGAATGCACAGAGCAAAAGTCATAACGTACAAATTCCTAATCAACATTCTGCTGCGTTTGCCGGATGCGTTTTACGCTGTTCTTTTCGCTGTTGTATTCCCGATTTACAAGGCGCTCCACAAGGAGCGTGCGTATGGGCGTGTGGAAAAGCACTTGGCCGCAGCAAAGGAATACGAGGCAAGAGAAAACAACGGCACCAACAAGATGCCGCGCGATATAAAAAGCCCGCACCCAAAAGCGCTTGCGACAATAAATGCGCGCGACACATTCCGTGGCATCTTTTGGAACGCACTAGAATCGTACCGCGGACTCGCCCGTTTCAAAAACGTTGAAAAACGAATCGAGTACGAAAACGAACACATCATCCGCAACGCCATCGCAGATTGCGCCAATCAAAACGCCCCCATTGCCGGCATTAGCATTCATCAAGGTGCCTTCGAACTTTTGCACCGCGCACTCTGCCGTTACAGCGAACACGTCCACCTCATCACCGACTCCGTCGGCGACATCGCCTTCCGCGAAGTCCTCAAGAATCTCCGCAGCGACAAGCACCTCACCGAATACCACCCCGATGAAACAGGTCGCCTCATCCGGGAACTATTCCGCACCAAAGGCATTCTCGCGATGGTCATCGATCAAGGCAAGCACACCAAAGGGAACACGGTATCGCTATTCGGCCGCCCTAGCACGCTCTACTTACGCCTTCCGCAAAAAATAAACGAAATGGGCGCAGGAATCGTCACATTCCGCACGTGGAGCGAAAAGAAACGCATCGTCATCCGTTTCGAAAGCTATTACCCACCTAAATTCGATATACAACATGGCCGCGAGACGTCCGCCAGATTATACGATCAAAGCGTAAAAAATGCCACGCCATCAGAAAGCGCGCTCGTCACCGCCATCGCGCACGAAGTCGAAACATGGATAGCCGAACACCCCGAACAGTGGAGCTGGAATTACCACGGAAATTTTATAAGATAAAAGTCTTTATCTTTATTTAAACGTAAATAGCACTTTATGCGGGCGGGGCCCCAGCTCGGAAAAATCTAAAACCCATCCTGGCGCAAGCGCCAACCATACGGCTCGACCATGACCATACAAGTATGGTCGCGGCACTCGCCTTTAAAGGTTATGGCCGACGCTTTTATTCTCTATACGATTCTTTTCTTTTTTCTAATTTAACAGATTTTCTCACTTTTACCGTTTATGAAATTCAACATATTTGAGGTTGCTTTTTTTATATTTCACTAAAAAGCAGGAATAACAATGCCTTTAAATGCAGATGAAGAATTTCAATTAGAGTGGATCAAGAACCACCCCATGCAAGACAAAGATGAACTTGCCGAAATCCAGGCGGAAGCCGAAGCCGAGGCGAGACCCCAGCGTGCCACCCGTGGCAAGAAAATGCGCCGCAACCCCGCCGCTTGGGAACTCCCGAACCCCGAAGATGAAATCGACCTTCACGGATTCACCTCCGAAGAAGCCGCTGAAGCCGTTGAGCGCCGCATCGACGATTTGCTCATCGCAGGTCTCAGCGTTTTGCGCGTCATTCATGGCGGTGGCAACCCGGAATACGGAAACGTCAAGCGCATCATCGACCGCAAAGTCCGTTCTGAATGGAAAAATAGAGTCGTATTTTACAAAGTTGAACCCGACAACGCCGGCTCTAGCATTATGAAAATCGGCAAACCGCACCCGCAACCCGCAAAAAAGAAAAAATAATCGAAAAATTTTCACTTTTTTTGCCCTGACCCCTTTAAAAGTCAATCGAAATTAACTATAATTGTGCGCGTCAACGACGAACCGTCAAGACAAAAACAAAACGGAATATAGCTCAGCCTGGTAGAGCGCTTGCTTCGGGAGCAAGAGGTCGTGAGTTCGAATCTCGCTATTCCGATAAAACAAAAGGACACCCATGAGGGTGTCTTTTTGTTTTATACTGATATTCCGAGAGATGAGAACTCACGAAGTGAGTTCGACTAAATCGCCCCGAGAGCGAAGCGAATATCGCGTGATTTAGAGATTACGCCGCATGGCGTAACCCGGAGGGCAAAAGCCGAAACGAAGTGAGGATTTTGTCTTATCTCGCTATTCCGATAAAAAAGGAACCACCCATCAGGGTGGTTTCTTTTTATATCCGAATATCACCGAGATGAAGAACTCACGAAGTGAGTTCGAGTAGCAGCGAGGCGAGCGTCGCGACAGACCGCTAGCGGGATGGCATGAACAAGCCGATGCAGCGGACGCCGTAGGCGTCACTAAATCGCCCCGAGAGCGAAGCGAATATCGCGTGATTTAGAGATTACGCCGCTAGGCGTAACCCGAAGGGTAAAATCCGAAACGCAAGTGAGGATTTTATCTTATCTCGCAAAAGTCGGAATTTTTCTGTAATCAGGCTGTTGTTGCATAGATTACGCACCTTCCACCAGCCTTTTTATAGCCACAGCGTTCAACAATCTTATCGCAAAAGTATTTTGAACTATTAAGTATTTATTAATAACTGAGTTTACTGCCATCATCAGCGTCAGCCAAACTGCAAATGGAAACAGGAGTTATCTTTCGGGACTTTGACATAAAATCACCTCAAACTTTTTTGATTTTGAAGAACCGTCCACAGAAGATGTTGCACGTCCATAGTTTTAAATATAACCTAGAGCATTCTCTTTTTCAATCGTCCTTGCCTAGTGAGAAGTTTTTGCTTCTTTCGACTCTTACTGTCCAAATCGTTTTTCAGGATTCGGGCAGTGATCCTCGTGACTGTCAGGCCAAACCCACACTTCGTCTGCAAACGGGCAAGACCCGCACAGGCCGCCAACGGGGCACAAGCCCGCGGAACGGTCAAAGAAAAGGCTCCCTTCACAATGTACATTAGTCGACTTCAGTCGAGACCGCAGCAAAGCTACATCGTCTTCAGTAAGTTCATACTCTTTTCGAAATTCAGGTGGAACACATTTCAACAACACCACTTTATTCCACTTGATTCTATCAATTCCAATCGCAGTTGCCCATTCCACCAACGCAGGCACCTCTTGCAAATTCTTTTTATGCAGCGTCACTTGCAACGAGACCGTCGCGATTCTTGATTTTGCAGTCCCAGCGCTTCTCGATTCTGCGACTCTCGATTTCGAAGTTTCCGCGCATTCCACATCAGCAGTCCCCGCGCAACCAACATTCGCGCAGCTAGCTACACCCGCGCTGTAAGCATTCCCGCGCAACTTGTCTCGCAACCGAACCAACTTTTCAACGTTCGCTTTCCAGCCATCAAACTGTTCCGACGCCAAATAGCTCACCTTAATATCGCTACAAGCACACAACAACTTCGCCAAACATTCTTCACGCCCCCACTTTCCAGAGAACGTTCCGTTCGTCGTGATATTTAGCGGTAGCCCAAGCGCACCGCACAACTCTATCAGTTCGTCAAAATGCGAATAAAGTAGCGGTTCCCCCATTGTCGAAGGAATCACTTCTCGCAACAAGCGTTTACCCGAAACATCTCGCTCCGCGGCATACTTTTCAATCGCCGTCCGCGCAACTTCAAAAGGCATTTCGCCCATGCCAAGCGCGCGGCGTTCCTTATTGCAATTACGTTCCTTATTACAATCAGAAAAACGTTCCCCGTTACTATTCGCTAAGCGCGCATTTTCACTATCCAACACACAATCCCGATTATCATCTCTAGCATTTGAAGCATCACAATGAAGTAAAGCCCGCTGGTTCAAAAAACACAGCGGACAACGCAAATTGCAGACGTCAGGATTTGTGAGTAAAGTAACGCGTCGCATTTTTTAGTAGGCGGTAAACTGTAGACGGTAGGAAGTGTCATCATCGTCCAAGCGAAGCACAGGATGACAGACCCAAAGTCTACTATTCTTTCGTCTCTCGTCTGTAGGACCGCAGGTCCGTTCTTTCGTCTATTCTCTATGTTCTCTCAGGTACTTAATCGCAGCGAGGCCTGCGATAGCGCCCTCGCCCACAGCGACAGCCACTTGGAGCGTACCACCCGTGCAGTCACCCGCAGCAAAAAGCCCAGGAACGGTCGTCTGGAAATCCTTATCAAGCACGAGCTTTCCAGCATCGAACGCAGCGCCAGCTTTCAAAGCCAAATCCGTTGCATTCGCGCTACCCATGGCCACAAACAGTCCATCAAAATTTTCTTCAAGGCCGTCATCAAAACGCACGCCTTCAAACTTGCCCGCGCCCTTAAGCCCCACAACTTTGCGGTTCTCGATTTTCACATTTTCTGGGAACTTTGCCGTGAGTTCAGCGCCATTCGTCAATAACGTAACACTATTGACTACAGACAAAAGTTCAGTCGCTTCGTGCAAAGCGTATTCGCCCGAACCAAGCACAGCCACATCCTTTTTACGATAAAAGAACGCATCGCAAACAGCGCAATAGCTCACGCCGTGGCCTTCCATTTCTGCCATTCCCGGAATCGGAGTTTTTTTACGGGCAGCGCCAGTCGCCATCACGCAGACTTTTCCACGATACGATCCATTCAAGCCTGTAGCCGCAAATCCAAAGCCATCAAACATGAGGTCCGTCACCTCATCATCTACAATTTGGGCACCAAGCGCAAGCGCCTGCTTTTTGCCCACTTCGGCAAGTTCTTCACCCGTAAGAGGTTTCTCTAGACCAAAATAATTTTCGATTTTATGAGCTTTGGCAAGTGCTCCCACGCCTTTTCCAACTAGCTGAACTTCAAGCCCAGCACGAAGACCATAAAGAGCAGCCGAGATTCCAGCCGGTCCATAACCCAAAATCAATATATCTGCCATGTGACCCTCCACAATTAAGATACGAATTTATTTATTTTAAAATATATAACTGATTTAGAAATTTTTGGAACTGAGAATGATGTTGCAACGCTACCCTACGCGTGATTTATTTGTTGAAGCCGGATATGGTCCCAATTTCGCGGACCAGCTTATTCAGAATGCCTATAGCAAGCTATTTGAGGGCGACCCGATAGACGAGCGAATCTATTTTGAAGCATCCGACGACATGGCATACATCATCGACATTGGGCACGACGACATCCGTTCAGAAGGCATGAGCTATGGCATGTTCATTGCCGCACTGACAGACCACGAAGTCACGTTCGACAAACTTTGGAACTTTTCCAAAAGATTCGTCCGCAACAATGAAGGTCCACACAAAGGATATTTTTCATGGCAAGTCAACACCACGGACTTTTCCATGATGGATCCTGGTGCAGCACCGGATAGCGAAGAATATTTCGCCACAGCACTCCTTATTGCAGCAAAGCGATTCAACCGCGAAGACCTCCGTCGCGAGGCTATCGAGCTCATCAACGACATTAAATACAAACCGGTAAACGAACTCGTCGGACCGATTATAGACCCCGAACGGAAAATCATCAAATTCTCCCCCGTTCTCGGAAACGACTTTACCGACCCGAGCTACCACACCATGGCGTTCTACCGCATATTTGCCGAAGCCACGGGCGATGAATCCTGGTTTGAAGTCGCAAACGCAAGTATTGAATTTTTGCAAAAAGCCGCCCATCCCACAACAGGACTTTGCCCTGATTACTCTGAATACGACGGCACCCCCAAAGCCATGCCCTGGTTCCCCGAAAGCAACAACTTTAGCGGTGATGCCTGGCGCGTAGCGCTCAATTTAAGCCTCGACTATTCAATCTTCCGCGGGCACGAGAGCGAAAAAGAAATCTGCGAACGTATTTTGCATTTTTTCCAGAACAGCACACCTTACCTTTCCGATTACTCCGTCGATGGCGGTCCGTACCCGCACCAAGGCAGAAACGCGACACCGGGGTTAATTGCGATGAACGCTGCTGCTGCACAAGTACTACCGATTGACGATCCACGCATTACGCCGTTCGTAAGACGACTGGCGGCGCTCTCTGTACCTTACCGTTTTTGGCGCTATTACGATGGGATGTTATACATGATTGGGCTACTCGCTACGGCGGGAAAAATCACACTATAAGGAGTACGCATGAAACTACCATTTATTCTATTCATCGCGGCTGGTTCATTAGCCTTGACCGCATGTGACGATGTTCGTGTTGAAAAATACCCGAACGGGAACGTCCGCTTCGAAGCCACCTATGTCAACGACAAGAAGGAAGGCCTCGAAAAAGAATTCTATGATGACGGAACTCTCAAGCGCGAATCGAACTACGTGAACGACCGCCGCGAAGGTGTCACCAAGGAATACTACAAGGACGGCACACTCCAGACAGAACTTCCGTACGCCAACGGTTACATCGAAGGGACCGTTATCCGCTACCACAAGAATGGCAAGGTGGCCACCAAGGCTGAATACAAGCAAAATAAGCAAATTGCATTCGGCGAGACATTCAATGAAGACGGAACGCCAGCAACAAGCGGTAGCTACAAGGATCCGCGCGATGGAAACTCCTATGAATGGATTGTCATTGGAGACCAGCTCTGGACCGCAGAAAACATGAACTTCGCCACTCCGTCCGGTGCAATTTGTGCGCAATGCAATCACTGGGGCCGCCTCTATGATTTCCAGAACGCGCAAAAAGCATGCCTCGAAGGTTTCCACATGCCAAGCAAGGCCGAATGGCAAAAGCTCTTGAAAGTTGCAGGCAAAAAGCCAGGCGTTGTACTCAAGGCTGGTTACGGCTGGGATCCCATCAAGCCGGAATCTCCAATCTTTGGCAATGGCAAGGATGAACTCGGATTCGGCGCCAAAGCTGGCGGCGCCCATTTTGCCAAGAGCGATGTCGCCATCAAGGATCGCAAGTTTGACGAAGCGGGCAAGAAAGCTTACTTCTGGACAAGCGAAGGCGAAGTCCTCGTATTCTTCCACGACAAGGATTTCGCCAAGTTCGAAAAGTTCGACCCGAACTTCGGCGCTAGTCTCCGCTGCTTGAAAGACTAATTAATCAAAACGTCATCCTGACGCTGAAAGCGGAAGACAACCTCAAAAGGCGAGTATGCCCCAAGGCGAACGCCGCAGTTGTGCTTGCACAAATATGGCTGAGCCGTTTAGCAAGACGCGAAGCGTCAATGTTGCAGCCATGCTTGCATGGATATAACCGAGCCTAAGAGGTTGGGGCTTGCCCCATCCAGTCAAATTTTATACAGCAAAACTCCCCGGCATAACCGAGGAGTTTTTTCTTTTCAATTTTTCCGTCTAATCTAGCGTGGCATGCGCAGCAATCGTATAAATAGCAGTCACGTCCTTTGCCTTGAGCGGAACAAAGCCCCAACCGTCGCCCGGGTTCAGTTTTTCGACCAACTTCGGGATGTCTTCTTCCTTGGCGCCTAGCTCTGCAAAGTTAATCGGCATGCCGATGGAATGCAAGAATCGACGGAATGCCTTAATGCCTTCGAGCGCAGTCGCTTTCGGATTTTCAAAGTTCATTTGGCAACCAAAAACGCGTGTTGCCATCTGCGCAAAACGCATCACGTTATGGTCAACCACGTACTCCATCCACGCAGGCATAATAACTGCTAGCCCCGCGCCATGGGCGCAGTCATAAAGTCCCGAGAGCTCATGTTCAATCGCGTGGCTATTCCAGTCCTGACTGCGCCCACAGCCCACAAGGCCATTGTGGGCTACCGTACCCGCCCACATGATGTTCGCACGAGCCTCGTAATTGGCGGGTTCGGCCATGGCGCGCGGGCCTTCCTTAAGCATCGTAATGAGCAAAGCTTCGCAAAGGCGGTCGGTCGTTTCGACTTCGAGCGTATTCGTGAAGTAGCGTTCAAAAACATGAGCCATAATGTCCGTAATACCGCAAGCCGTCTGGTAAGCAGGCAACGTGCACTGTAACGCCGGATTCTGCACCGCAAATCTCGGACGAATCACATCAGCGCCAATATCGCGCTTAAGCATTCCGTCTTCTTTTGTCACAACAGAATCACCACTCCCTTCAGAACCCGCTGCAGAAATCGTCTGCACCACGCCAATCGGGAGCGCCTTTGTGACCGGCAACTTTTTCGCATAGAAATCCCAAAAATCGCCATCGTAAAGAGCACCTACAGCAATTCCCTTAGAACTATCAATGACGGAGCCTCCACCCACAGCAAGGATGAAATCAACACCGTTCGCACGCACCATCTCGATGCCCTTGTAAATCAAGGTATCACGCGGATTCGGCTTCACGCCGCCAAGTTCCACAAATGAAACGCCCGCAGCATTGAGCGACGCCTTCACGCGGTCAATCAGCCCAGAACGCACTGCAGAACCGCTACCGTAATGGATTAGCACCTTGGTGCCGCCATACTTTTTTACGAGTTCTCCGCATTCATTTTCGCGGTCTTTACCAAATACAAATTCCGTGGGGCTATAGAAATTAAAGTTATCCATATTCCATCCTTTTTTATCAAGCCGAAGATGCCCGCCATTGCGGGCATGACAACGTACTGCATAAAATTATGTTTTTATAAAATACAAGAAAATCCCACCCAACGGCAGGATTTTCAGCATTTTTTTTGTTCACTGGAGAAAACGGCTACTAAAATTTTAACGAAACGCCTACGTGCGGAACAATATTGATGCCAGAAATCCAGTAGTAGACTGTAAAATGGTCTTTATAATAGCGTTCATCTGTTTCCTTTTCATAAAAAGAACGGTAATACATACCTCGTCCCAACATATTTGTCGTCAAGTCAACACCGGCCGTTACGCCAAGACGTTCCGTAATACGGAAATCGACAAAAGCATCCGCTCCCAAAAACAAATCAAAAACAGGAATACTCCTTACGAGATATTCTTCGAGTTCTATATCATAAGCATCAAAATTCTTGTCATTGTAATAGAGATATTTCATATCAACGCCGACAACACCATGAAACGCAAACGTCATTTTATTTAAAACAAAAGAATATCCCCATCCACATTTTGCATTAAAATCAAATCCATTAAAAACATTGCCCTCGTATTCCTTAACATAACCCGCAGTCACTCCCACCAGCGAAGAAAAACCTTTTGAACTGATAAGATAACGAGTCCAATTTAACTGGAGCCCCCAAAAGTTCCAATCGTTTTCAACGGTTTCTCCTCCATGCATCCAATTTTGAACATTCCAAGTTTCATGTTCAATCGGAATCACAAAATTAAACGTATGAATAACGGAATTCTTTTTTCCATTATCTTGTGCAAACGATGTTAAAGCCAAGAGAAACATTGCGACTAGCACAATTTTTATCGACTTAAACATTCCAACCTCTAATAAAAAATTTTACGATAAAATATAATTTAATATTAAATGTTACTGGATTCTTCGAAATCAAAGATTTCTCAGAATGACGTGCAAGGGAATCAAGCGAGAAGCCACTTGTGGATTCTCATTTGATTTCCGCAGCAGTCAAGCCTCAAAGAGGAATGACGAATAAAAAACGCCTCGGCAAAGCCAAAGCGTTCTTGAAATAATGGAGATTCCGGCTCAGAGGCCGGAATGACAAAAAGGCTCAGAGCGAAGCGACCTCAAAGGGGCTTGCCCCGAGCTCACACCTAACAACCTTAGGTCGTATATTCTGCGTTGATCTTCACGTAGCCATAGCTCAAGTCGCAAGTGTATGCGCTTGCAGAAGCCTGGCCGATATTCAACACGAGCGTTACTTTGTATTCACGCTGACGGACCACGGCATGCAGTGCAGCCGTCTGCTTTTCATCCAGCTGTACCGGACGGCCACCTTCAAGAACTTTGACTTCACCGAAGTAGAGGTCCGTGTGTTCGGCAACCATGTTGCAGCCGCTAGAACCAGCGCTGCTGAGGATTCGGCCCCAGTTCGGATCTTCACCGAACATAGCGCACTTGGCGAGGTTAGACGTACCGATGAAGCGGGCCATGCGGAGAGCTTCTTCGTGGCTTTCAGCCTTTTCAATGCGGAGTTCGATAAGCTTTGTTGCACCTTCACCATCGCGCACGATATCCTTGGCGAGGCTCTGCATCACGAGCGTCAAAGCAGCGCGGAATTCGCCCTGTTCGCTGAGGGAGAGGTCCTCGTACTTGATGCCGCTCATGCCGTTAGCAAGCATGATGCAAGTGTCGTTCGTGCTGGTGTCGCCATCGACCGTAATAGCGTTGAAGGAGTCTGCAATGTTGGCGCGGAATTCAGCAAAGAAGTCAATCGGCAAAGCAAGGTCAGTTGTGATGAAGGCAAGCATCGTTGCCATGTTCGGGTGGATCATGCCAGAACCCTTGCAAGCACCACCGATCGTCACCACACCCTTTTCAGTCTTGATTTCCACAGCGTGGCTCTTGAGAGCAAGGTCCGTTGTGAGGATTGCTTTTCCAAATTCTTCGGAAGCATCCGCATGGAGCTTTTCCACAAGCTTCGGGATACCAGCTTCAATCTTGTCCATCGGCATGAGGTGACCAATAACACCCGTGCTGCAAACAAGCACGCTCTTCGGCGTGAGCTTGAGAGCTTCTTCGGTAAGCACAGCCATGCGTTCAGCATCGGCATAGCCCTTTTCGCCCGTGCAAGCGTTGGCGTTACCGCTGTTCACGATCACGGCCGAAGCAAAGTGGGCATGTTCGAGGGCAGCTTTGTCATAAAGGACCGGAGCGGCCTTCACCTTATTGGTGGTAAAAACGGCGAAGCAGCGGGCAGCCTTTTCGCTCTTGAGAAGAGCCATATCGGCATTGCCGCTGGCCTTGATTCCAGCGCAAATTCCAGATGCGGTAAAGCCCTTGGGGGAGCAAACGCCGCCTTTTTCCAACACAGTGTACATAGTATCTCCTAAAAAGAAGCTTTCTTTGCGATTCTGGGCTCGCAAAGCCCGTTAAAATTTTTACCTTGTAGAGCATGGAAAAGATCATGTTTACACAAGAGGCTTACGACAAGCTCGTTAAGGACCTTGAAAATTTAAAAAATGTTGAACGTCCCCGCGTACTTCAAGAATTAGTTGATGCCCGTGCACAAGGCGATTTGAGTGAAAACGCAGAATATCATGCCGCTAAGGAGCGCCTCGCCGCTATCGATAACATCGAAATGCCGAAGCTCCAGGACCAGCTCGCCCGCGCCCAGGTGATTGCTTTTGATACGAATTCCGACACTATCAAGTTCGGTGCGACCGTTACCGCCAAGAACTTGAAGACCAAGCGCGATATCGTCTATCAGCTCGTTTCCCCGGAAGAAGCCGATGCCCTCAACGGCAAAATCAGCTTCAAGAGCCCGATTGGCGCAGCACTCATGGGCAAAAAGCGCGGCGATGTCGTTGAAGTTGTGACCCCGAAGGGCAAGAACCAGTTCGAAATCATCGATTTCAAGTAACCCATGTTCGTAACGCTCATCGGCAAAGACCAGTTCAGCAAGGACAAGCGAATCGAAAAGTTCCTGTCCGAAACTCTTGGCGACCGGATTTCTGATCCGATGGCCAAGCAGGTGCTATACGCCACAGACACAAACATCGCCTCCATCTCCGATGTCATCATCGAAGCATGCGATTCCGTGTCGATGTTCTCGCCAGAACAAGTCATCGTCGTACGCAAAGCCGAAGCCATGAAAACCGACGATTGCAAGGCAATCGCCAAATGGATTCCTCATGCAGCAAGCGGCAAAGTGCTCTTTGACTTCGAAACGCTCCTCGCCAGTAGCGAACTCTACAAGGCGCTATCGAAAGTCTGCAAAGTCGAAAAGTACGACGTGCCGAAGCAATACGAAATGGCCGACTGGATTTCTGCCGTTGTCCCGACGCATTTTAACAAGGCGATTGAGCCTGCTGCATCGCAGTACCTCGCCGAAGCGCTCGGCAACGACACCAAGCTCGTGTGCGAAGAAGTCGATAAGATTCTCCTTTACGCACCGGACTGTAAAAAAATCACCCTCGACCTCGTGAAAACGATGGTCGTCTCCCAGCGCGACATCCCTACCTACGAAATCGAAGGGTTCTTCGGGATGCAAGACGCGAAAGCCTACGTCCAGAAGCTCAACGAACTTTTGAACAGCGGCGTGGATGCCATTCGCATTTCCAACACGCTCTACAGCTACGCGCTCTCGCTCTTGAACTATGCATCGCTTACAGCCAAGGGCGTTTCTCCCGAAGAGGCTGCCAAGAAAATCGGCAAGAACTACTACATGTTCGTCAAGAAAGGTCAAGCTGCCGAGTGCTGCCGTCGTTGGCGCAAGCCGCTCCTGATCCGCGTACTCCGCCGCCTCGCCGACCTCAATTACGAAATGAAAAGCGGCAAGTGCCCCACCCGCATGAGCCAAGAACTCGCACTCGCCGCGCTTGTGGTGCGATAGCCAAGCATTTTTTCAGATTTACATCACTGGATACTTCACGGTTTTTCGCCGTTCAGTGCAACACCTTGATTTTAAATGACAAAACCCCGAGTTCACCTCGGGGCTTTTCTTGTTAAAAGAAGTGCCCGACCAAGTCGGGCATAACAAGTACGCCTCAAGAGGCATACCGATCCTAATTACTGATTCCAGCTATCGTCGTGAGATTCTTCAGGAAGCGGAGCTTCCGGAGTTTCACCTGTTGCAACCGGAGCTTCTTCAGCCTGTTCGACCGGCTTGAGTTCCGGAGCAGCTACGCTAGAAGTCGTTTCGGACTTTTCAGAAATTTCAACATTGCCAATGTAATTGCGAATGATTCTCGGAGTCACAAAGATGACGAGATCCTTCTTCGTGATGGCCTTGCGGCTATACTTGAAGAGGTTTCCGAGAAGCGGAATGTCCTTGAGGAACGGGATGCCGCTTTCGCTTTCCGTATTTTCGTTACGGGTAAGGCCACCGATTACGACCGTTTCACCATCAGCCACAACCACCTTGGTCTTTGCTTCCTGGGTCGAAATCACGACTTCGCCCTTTTCGTCATAGCCATAGGAGTTGTTTTCCGGATGGAGGTCGAGCAAGATGCGGTTGTCGCCAGAAACGTGCGGCGTCACCGTGAGCTTGATACCCGTTTCCACCATCTTGGTCGAAGATTCGCCGTTATCGTCAATCACGCGGATAGAAACCTTGTCACCCATGAACACCTGAGCTTCGGTGTTATCGAGCGTAGAAACCTGCGGGCTGGCGAGCACTTCCGTAGAAGCATCACCCATCAAGTTCGAAATTGCAATTTGGAGATTGTTATCCAAGAGGCTTGCCGTAATAGCGGTACTGGCGTTACCCACAGCCGGAGAAGTTCCCTTTCCGTTCGGGAAAGACTGAATGGCACCGCTGATTCGGCTAGATCCAGCCGTTGCGCCACCAGAAGCCACTGCCGTACCCGGCGTAAGTGCAGCAGAACCCATCGTAGCAGTCCAGTCCACACCGAGTTCGCGAGCAAGTTCGCTGTTCACGACCACGAGCTTTGCGGTAATCATGATCTGGAGCGTTTCGACGTCAAGTTCGGTCAAAGCGTTGCCCATCTGCTCGATTTTGCTTTCCGTATCGTAAACGATGATGGAGTTCGTGCGTTCCACGACAGAAATCTTGCCGCGGTTGGACTTCATGTTTTCAAGCACCTTGACAAGTTCATCAGCCTTGGCGTGATGCACCTGGAAGTTCTTACGAACGAGCGGAGCAGTCATTTCGGCCTGATTTTCTTCGTCAGCAAGCTTTTTCTGCTTAGCCTGGTAGGTACTCTGGCGCTGGATTGAAATGTACTTGTCCTGAATAACCCACGTGAGGTCATTCATGTTACAAATAATGTCCAAGGTTTCTTGCCATGTTTTCTTGGTCACGCGCAAGCTGATTTTACCTTTGACATCGGGGGCTATCAAAATGTCCACGCCAGCAATCACCGACACAGAGCGGAAAATAGCTTCGTAGTCCATGTTGACGAAGTTGAAGTCATATAATTTCTTATTCGGAGCAACCGAGCCCTCAGCGGGAGCCGCCCAAGCGGTAGCAAAACTTGCCACCATGATAAGAATCGTCAGAATTTTAGTCAGCTTTTTCACTTTTGACCCCCAAATTTATCGGGAAGACCCATAGAGTAGCGACGGCTCACCCCGAATTCCTGAATCAAGAAGAGCACATCAGTTTGTGTAATTTTAAGAACCTTTCCGTTCATGATCTTATCGCCTTCCTTAAGCGTATAAGACACACCCGGATTCTTGGTTTCGACGAGAATAGCCACCGGCTCCTCGGCTTCCCAAATAATACCCACCAATTCAACCTGGTCGATATTGATACCTTCTTCAACCAAGCCCTTGATTTCAACAAACGGATCACGACGACCGAAGGAACTGTAAGTCACACGATCTTCGTAAAGAACATCAAGAGCACTTCCAACAGGTTTCATCCCCTGCGTAAGCGTTTCACCGCGTTCCTGGTCCACCTTTTTGAGGCGTTCCATCTGCACGGCAGAAAGCTCATCTGTAAAGCTTACGGCACGACGGTTCACATAACCAATCCTGTTGCCAATTTGCACCTTGCGATAGAGACCTGTCAAATCCATATTCACGAGGCGGTCACCAAAGACAACACGCTGCATGACTTGAGACTTTTCGCTCGGAGCTGCAAAGAATTCCGTTTCGTCAGCAACGACAATCAATTCGCGCAATACCGGGCGCAAATGGAATGTCTGGGTGCTAGCCACAACCTTCTTGCTATCCTTTTCGTAAGACTTCACAAATTCCGAGAATTCCGGAACAGCATCCGGAGACTTCATCCAGTCACGAACATAGATACCGTTCGGACGAGCGCTCCAGAACACAAAGCCATCGCGACGGACCGCATTTTCAGCAGTCTGCAAAATCAAGGCGCCTTCCTGCACCAAAATAGCGGGCTTTGCCCCAGCCGAAAGCTGGATGTTGAGACCATCCATATCCCAGTAAACAGACTTGACGAGAGATCCTGCACCAACCTTGAACACAGGAGAACGTTCCGGTCCTTTAATAGCAACTTTTATAATAAAGGTGCTATTCGGCATAGAAATCTTATCGATGCTCAACCTAGTATTAGCAACCAAGCGGAACTGTTCCATGCCAGAACCGATAATCACCGTCATTTCCTTAAGACCTTCGAGCAGGGCAGAAACTCCAGTCGGAGCCGCGGCCTGGGCGATATTGTCGCGAGTAGCCTTTTCAGCGGCTTTGCGTTCGAGCAGGGCTTGCTTTTCGGCAGCCTTGCGTTCAGCAGCCAAGCGCTTTTCTTCTTCGCGAGCAGCCTTACGGTCAAGAGCGGCTTGCTTTTCAGCGGCCTTGCGATCTAGAAGAGCCTGTTTTTCGGCGGCCTTGCGTTCGGCAGCCATGCGCTTTTCCTCGTCACGAGCGGCCTTTTCTGCAGCTTTCTTGTTGTTTGCATAAAGCTTCGAAAGCGTCCAGGACTTGCCTTCCTTTGATGCAAACTTCAATAAGAAGCTCGACTTGTCCAAGCCAATCGCATTCTTGTCCGTATTGACGGATGCCCCCACCGGCATACGAATCATCAAGAAATTCATACCACGATAGGGTTCCTTAGTAACACTCATGGCACGAATAAACGGTGACGAAACGTCAATGTTGTAGCTACCCACACCAAGGGCAAAATCCGTTTCGGAAAAACCGACCGTCAACATTTTCGAAGCGTTTTCATACTTCTGGAAGAATGTCGGCAAATTCTTGTCAGAGGCAAACTGGAATTCCAGCTGACAAGTCTTCGCGCAATTAAAGCGGACATCCTTAATAAGCGCAGCCTGCAGAGCTACGGCACTCGATAATAGCATAAGAAGGAACTTGCATTTCATTATTTGCCAACCTTCTTGGATGTATAAGTGGTCAAGTTGAAGTTCACCGACATGGTAATCGGAGTCCAACCGTGAGATTCAGCCTTCTGCACTTCGGCAGCAATGCCAGAGTAGCGGGAAAGCTTCAAGTTCGAAATTGCAGTCGGATAGTTGAAGTTTGCAATTTCAGCAAACAAATATCCGAGCATGTGGTAACCGGAATTGACCGCAATGGAATAGCGGTTTTCAACATAGTGTTCTCTTTCAGAACGACCTTCCGGATTAAACTTCTGGATCTGCACACCAGAGCTACGCAACACAGAATAAAGGTCCTGCAAACGCAGCGGAACTTTTTCTTCTTCTGGGAACATTTCCTTCAATTTCTGGAAATCCTTTTCGGCCTGAGCCAATTGCATTTCGAGTTCAGCCACACGATGCTTTTTGGACTCAATCTTAGCAAGTTCGCTCTTAGCGGACTTCAACTGGCCATCAAGATTTTCATATTCAATTTGGAACGGATCCCACACATACGCATACACTGAATATCCCATAAGCAGGATGGCAACAATCATCGCAATGCAGTATACGTTCTTTTTGTCTTTAAAATCAATATTAAGGTTGCCCATATCAACCCTCCTCTCCAAGATCGCGTTTGAGTTCGACCTTGAGTGTAAAGCTGTAGGCCTCGTCGCCGTCTACCTTGGTTGTCGAGATGGAAACAAGCGAGACTTTCTCTACGCTGATCTGCTTTTCTAGCTTGACCATATATTCCGCAACTTCGGAAAAGTCAAACGTCGTGCCCCTCATTTCGAGGTTAAATTCGCCCACCTGCGACAAGCTCAAAAGCCACATGTTCGGGGGCAACACAGAAGAAATGTTCTCGAACAGCACTACCCAGCGTTTTTTGCTGATCTGGATAGACTTGAGCGCATTGATCTTTGTATTGATAATGGACTGGTGCTTTTCGAGTTCGCTAATCTTCTTGAGCAACGGGCGTTCACGTTCAACCGAGGCTCGCACGGACTGGAGTTCAGATTCAGTACTTGCAATTTCCTGCAATGTGTAAGCATAAACGAACACAGATGCAAAAATAGCAAGAATAAAAAAGATTGTAGGCCACACGATACGACGGTCGGTAAGCCACGTCAAGTCCTTTTGCTTTTTGCGATTGTCGCCCGGCAAAAGGTTGATCGTAATTGCAAGAGCCTTATTGGCACTTTTAATTTTTTTCTTAGCCATTAGAACTTCCTCATTGCAAGTCCCAAAGCCGGGGCGTAAATGTTAGACAAGGCAACCGACATACCTTCCTTATCGACCACGCTAGAATCACATTCTACAGAACGGAAGGGGTTAACGGTTCCCGTTTCGATTCCGGTCTTTTCGGCAATGTATTCCAAGAGACCCGGAACAGTAGCACCGCCGCCGCCAATCAAGATTCTTTCGAGCGGGCGAGAATCTTCGGCAGAAGAATGGTAACGGATACCAAATGTAATTTGCGACATCAATTCGTCAAATGCAACATTCATTGCATCTTCTAGAACAGAGATTGCTACGTTATCAACAACCTTCAAGTCATTTTTCTCGAAAATTTCATGGCATTTCTCGGCAGAAATGTCAAGGTTCGAAGATAGTTTGTTGACAATAACATTCAACGCACCACCATTCATGGATCGAACAGAATGGAAAGTACCGTCTTGGATAAAGCCCACACTCATCTTGTTATCGCCGATATTGAAGATAGCCGTCGTCTTCTTGCGGTCTTCTTCAGAAGCGGTCATAACAAATGAATTCATCAAGCCAAAAATATCGACATCCAAGGCCGAAAGTTTAACGCCCTTGCGTGTAAAGAATTGAACCCAAGAATCAAGCATGGCGCTCTTTGCAGCAACCACGTTCACCTTGACTTCTTCCCCTTCACGAGAAACAACTTCGTAGTCCAGAACGTTGTCCTGGTCGTCGAAAGGCGGACGGGACTGCGCAGTCTGGACGATAACAGCGTCTTCGTTACTGTTTTTCGGAACCTTGATCGAGAGGCGGTCCACAAGCACGCCACCTTCACCGGCACCGCAGTTCACCGAAGCCACAACATCCACATTTTCATCAATCGAATGGCGAAGCATCAACTTGGAGAACGCTTCGCCCAACTTGTCGAAGCCGTCCTTCTCTTTCTTCCCTCCGTTATCCGCCGCCAAATCGTCGGACTCACGTCTTTGAATTATACCATTGATGATGGAGCCTGCCGGAACAGGTTCCAAGTCCACTTCGCGCACGATTCTTTTACCGTTAGCATCATGGTAGACCTTAACGTACTTGATGCTGTAGTGGCCAACATCTATGCCAACAGTTTCGCGCTCTCCACGAATTCTAGCAATCAACCCTAAAGCCAAAATAAACTCCGATAGGAAACAATACTATGTAAATTTTACTTTCATAAACAGCGAATGTCAAGAGAAAAATGAACTCTAAATCATATAAATCTAAGTTAGAACGTCATTTGGAGCCTTTTTCTTCATTTTTGATTTGCGATTTACCTCAAAAATGTACTGTAAGACTCGTTCCTGAGTCCAAGCATACGATCCAGTAAACACTGCCGAAATAGAGTTATATAGTGGAAAATCGGGATTTCGGTGACCAAGATTGTTCAAAACCCTAACATCCACATTCTGTTCACCAAAAGTCGGAAGTTCAAACGTGATCGAAAACCGCTGGTCCGGCTTACAGTCCTCGGCAAGTCCGAGCAAAATACCGCCAGCCGACAAGTCATAGAGCACGCCCGAATGTTTTTCACCATTGGAGAACGTAGCCACAACCGGAAAATCGACAACTTCACGAAGCCACTTACGCAGCTGTTCCTTGTCGAGCTTGTCACTGTGGTTTAAGACCAAGATATCTGAAGAGACGGCCTGCACTGGTAGCCTGATCGAATAAACGGCGTCATTCGCGCGAGTCCAGCGGATAAGGACATGCGTTCCCAACAGCGATTTTGCAAGCCCTGGATTGCAGTCCATCTTTATACTCCAAATTTTTTCCGAACGAGCATAAATTTTTGCGCGTTTAAAGACCTGCCCGCCTTCGACTTCCAAATCCACACGATCGTCCACATTGAACTGCCTTGTCGAGCAAACCATCGTCAGTGGATTGGAACCCGTAAAATCCATTTTGCGCCTTAATCCTGCAATCGCATCAAGCGTTTCATCGCGGACAGAGAACACATTACGGATGCGGTAAAACTCCGAGACCGCGGCTTCAAAAAGTCCAGAAGAATTCAGCACGGCGTCCTTGTTCTCGAACTTGGACGAACGCACCAGCTTTTCCAAAGTACGCACTTCTTTGGGCGTAAACTGGAACGCCTTGATCTTCTCGTCGAACGAATCTGTACCAAACATCACTTCATTTTCGCGACGATTGTACATGAGCTGAATTTCAATCAGCACAAGCGCTACAAACGGAAGAACCGGAAGTATATAGAATTGGAAAATTTTCCAAACTTCATGAAGAACGCTACCCATCGATCCTCACTTATTACAATTCCGTCCAGACACCATTGATGAAGGTGGCGAGTATGGACGACGGGAGTTCCTTGCCCACAAGCGGAGAATTGCAAACGTGACCGGCAAAATCACTTTCGACGACCATGTGCGGTCTATCCGGCGCAAACACGACAACGTTGTTTGCAGCAGGTTCAGAACAGGCCAAACGAGCTGGTGCAGTCGAAAGAAGTTCGATAGCGCGAGCCTCGCCCACCTTAGCCACAAGTTTATTCCAAATTGCAGGGAGTGCAACTTCCAAGGAAAGAGCGCCCGGCACAGAATCTTCGAAGTTCACGACGGTATCTTGACGGAGCACCGGCGTATGGTTCATGCTAATGGCATTAACGGTTCCATCAACAACGCCCTGCCACAAAGCATCGCGGTCAGCAGCCGAACGGATCGGCGGCAAGATGTGGTAAGCAGAATCCAGCGTTTCAAGGCAAGAATCATCCAACAGCAAGTGGTAAAGCCCAACGTCGCATGTAACATCAATGCCGTTCTTGCGGGCATTGCGAACAAGTTCCAATGTTTCGCCGCAGGTCACTTGTTTGAAGTGTACCGGCACCTGCAAGAATCGCGCAGCCTCAAGCACCGTGTATGCAGCAATCGTTTCTGCAATACGAGGAATGCCCTTCATGCCAAGCATGTCGGAATAAGCGCCTTCGTGAACACAACCGCTGTGGCGGAGCGTCTTGTCCATCGGCTGGAAGAAAAAACGCTTGCCCGTCATCTTGCCGTATTCCATCGCCAAGCGGAGGAACCTTGAATGCGGAATCACGCCATTGCCATCGCCAAAACCAGCGACACCAGCTTCGGCAAGTTCAACCATTTCAGCCAAACTATCTGTACCAAAGCCCTTGCTATAAGCACCAAGGAACTTTATATCGAAAGCGCTTTCGCCGCGTTCTTCGGACTTGAAGCGGTTTACCATGGCAGTAAACTTGTCTGCATCGTCAATCGGGTTTGCGGCACTTTCATAAAGGCCACCGTAAAAACCGCCCTTGCGCATTGCATCAAAGCCATCGACAAACGTATAAACGTCATCGCGAAGCGGTTCCATAAAATCAAGGCCAAGCCCAAAGAGGGCAGGCATTACAAGAGCGCCGTTACAGTCAAATTCACTCGTTTCGGCATTTTCGCAAACATTCAGGCGAACTTCGTTCTGAAGTTCAAAAGACTTGCCATTCCAGAACTTTGCATTTTTCAGAACGACATTCACAAGACGACCCTTACAAGGTTTACGCATTTTCATTGTTGCGACCTCCAGCCAAAAGGAAGAGAACGGCCATACGGACGGCGACACCGTTGGTCACCTGATCAAGAATTACAGAATGTTCGCCATCGGCGATATCGGAATCGAGTTCCACGCCGCGGTTGATTGGACCCGGATGCATGATGATGACCTTGTCCTTAGCGCATTCGAGGAGTTCTTCCGTGATGCCGAACGTGTTACGATATTCGCGCATGCTGGGGAGAAGGGCATCGTCCATGCGTTCTTTCTGCAAACGGAGAGCGATGATGGCATCGGCGTTAGCGACAGCCTTCTTCACATCCGGTTCCCACGTCACATGATTCATGAGGTCCGTATTGCGCGGAACAAGCGTCGAAGGTCCGCAGAGCGTCACATGAGCGCCCATCGTGGACATGCCCCAGAGGTTACTGCGGGCCACGCGGCTATGGCGGATATCGCCAATGATTGTCACGTTCTTGCCTTCGAGCGTCCCAAGCTTTTCTTCAATCGTCAGCATGTCGAGAAGAGCCTGCGTCGGGTGTTCGTGCGCACCGTCGCCAGCGTTCACAATAATCGCGTTGCTATTGTCTGCAAGGAACTTCGGCACGCCCGTTCCCTTGTGGCGCACAACGACAATGTCAATCTTCATCGCTTCGATATTGCGGAGCGTATCCACAAGCGTTTCGCCCTTCTTGACACTGGAGTTGGAGCTTGCGAAGTTCACCGTATCGGCAGAAAGGCGCTTTTCGGCAAGTTCAAAGCTAGTGCGCGTGCGGGTACTGTTCTCGAAGAACAAGTTCACGACCGTCATGCCCCGGAGGCTCGGAACTTTCTTGACCGGGCGTTCGAGAATTTCGCGGAACTGTTTCGCATGGTCCAGAATCAATCGGATATCATGCTTGGACACTCCACGGAGTCCAAACAGGTGTTTAATTTCCAAAGCGCTCACGCTATGCCTCCACTTCTACGAGATAAACGGAATTTTCTTTGTCAATCGGGTCGATTGCCACGCGGACTTCCTGATTCTTTGCAGTTTCGACCGTAAGGCCTACGCAATCAGGCGCAATCGGGAGTTCGCGATGTCCACGGTCCACCAGCACGCAAAGGCGGATAGCTGCCGGACGGCCAAGGTCCAAAATCGAACGCATGGCGGCAAGAGCCGAGCGCCCCGTGTAAAGCACGTCATCCACAAGAATGACCGTCTTGTTTTCGACCGAGGCGGGCATTTCGGTAAAGCGCATTTCGGTCGCCACTTTTTGGCGGTAGTGGAAGTCGTCACGATAATACGTGGCATCGAGGCTGCCCATTTCGATGGGCTTTCCAAACTTTTGGGAGAGGCGTTCCGTTAGCTTTTTTGCCAGCGGAATACCGCGACTAGCCATGCCGAGGACAATCATGTTATCGGCAGACGGATGCATTTTCGCTATTTTTGCAGCCATTTCGTCGAGCGCAAATTCCATCGTCTGCGCCGAAAGAAGCTCGCTTACTTTTTTGCAATTATCATTCATATTAATAGTAGGAAGTAGACAGTAGGAAGTAGTCAGTTGTTAATGGTTAATAAAGACAGTAGTAAGTAGTCAGTGATTAGGTTTCAGTTCGTAGAATATAGAGCCTAGAACTTAAATGAGTCATCCTCGACCTTAAGGGAGGGGATCCATACTGTTCTAGAAGGACTACATTCATTTTCATTCCTCAGTCATAACATAAGTATCAGATGACAATGAGAATGTAGTTTTTTTAGGGGCTATTTGATGCAACAAGTTGTAAAACACCCGCTATATTTGTATATATAGGCAAAACATTGCGTTACGTAGAGAAGCCGCAAAAATATTTTTGCCCGTAGCTCAAAGCGTAGCGACCTCACAGGGGCAAAGCCCCGACATTAAACCTTTCAAGGAGTCCAAATGGCATTTAATCAGTTAGACAAACCGCAGGCAGGCGAAACTATCGCCATCATGAAGACCAATCTCGGCACGATGAAGCTTCGTCTTTTCGAAGAAATCGTCGGCGAATGCGCAACGAACTTCATTGAACTTGCCAAGCAGGGCAAGTACGACGGCGCTCCGTTCCACCGCATTATCAAGGACTTCATGATCCAGGGTGGCGACTTCACTCGCAAAAACGGTACCGGCGGACACGCAGCACAGGGCCCGGGTTCCACCATCGGCGACAAGTACGACAGCCGCCTCACCCACGTCCGTGGCGCACTCAGCTGGGCAAAGACAGCTATGCCGCACAGCATCGGCAGCCAGTTCTTCATCGTTCATGGCAACAACGTGCACTTCCTCGACCACGACCAATGCGGCCCGGGCCCGGCTGACGGTTACTCCGTGTTCGGCCAGCTCTACGAAGGCTTCGAAGTCCTCGATGAAATCGCCGGCGTGCAGACCGACCGCATGGACCGCCCGTATGAAGACGTGATTATCGAAAGCGTCACAATTGAAAAGGCGTAGTGAGTGGTTAGTGGTTAGTGGTTGGTGGTTAGGTTTTAAATTAAAAATGAATAATTAAGAATTAAAAAACGAATTATATTTTTAATCTTTCATTTTTAACTTTTCATTTTATAATCCTGTTTACTAGCCACTGTTTACTAACCACTTTAGAAAAAAAAATGATTTTTTTTCTAATTAGCTCTTGACACGTGCATCTATTCATTCTATATTTGTGCGCGTCCTCGGGGTTATAGCTCAGTTGGTAGAGCGCCTGCATGGCATGCAGGAGGTCAGGAGTTCGACTCTCCTTAGCTCCACTAGAAAAGACTCGCTACAAAGCGGGTCTTTTTCTTTTTCTCGCTTATAAAACCATAACCGACCATAGCAAAAGCATAGCACACCATTTGGATAAAAAATCCATCCAATAAAAAATTTTCACCGTTACTACAAAATAATATTTTTGTATTTTATTTAACATTATGGCCAGGCTCACAAAAATCACATCCGTTTTGCTTTCCACCGCAAGCGTTCTATGCTTTGCCGGTACCAATTCAAACATCGTCTGCGATGCAAAAAAAATGGACGCATTCGCTTACGAAGACTGCATCGCCGAACAAAGAGGCGCCAAGCTCGATAAGACGGACTTTTCCGAAAGGACAGCCCCTCCAGCCGAACTCATTTCAGAAAATTACGTTGAGCCACTCTCGTACGACCCGTTCCAGCGAGACGCCTATTTAACATCTTCGTTCGGTGAAAACCGTGGCACGCGCTACCACGCCGGCATCGACTACTCCACGCAAATGGAAGAAGGCTGGGCAATTTTCGCCCCCGAAAACGGATTCATCAAAGAAATCAGAGTATCGCCATTCGGTTACGGGAAAGTGATGTTCTTCGAAGGTGAAAGCGGAAAGACCTGGGTGTTCGCTCATCAAAGCAGTTTTACCCCGGATGTCGAAAACCTCGTGCGCCAAAAACAATACGCCACCAAAAGCAACGATGTTTCCATCAAGCCCAACACCAGATTCCGCAAAGGCGATACGCTTACATTTTCGGGAAGCACAGGCATCGGCAACCCGCACCTACATCTCGAAGTGCGATTGAATAAAGACGATATCACATCACCTTGTCAACTGGGAGTCAAGTGCCTCGATACGATTGCACCGCAAATTTTTGGAGTTGCCGTATGGCAAGGCAATGAACTCGCCCTCACGACTGACGAAGCCCTCCGCAGCGGCTGCGTCGAAACGCCTGTCAAGAACGAATTTAACTTGTCCATGGCTATCAAAATTGCAGACTACAGCCGCGAGCCCAAAGAAAATCCAATGGCCATCCGCAGACTGGAATTGTGGCGCTACGACGACAAGATTTATAGCAAAATCGTGGATACTCTCAGCTACAAAAAAATGCTCGACATTCGCAACGAACTCCTTTGGGCTGAAGAAGCAGATACCGCAGGCGACTGGCACTACATCGATGCAAAGCTTGGCCCTATATCCACCTACAGACTAGAAGTCGAAGACTTTAGCGGGCACGTCATCAGGCGCGAATTCAACTTCCATCAATCCTGCAAGAATAACGGCAAGTTCGTCCTTACCAAGAACCAGAACACGCCACTTTACACGTTCTTGAGCAAGAGCATGCTGGACATTTTCCGTTGTGAATCCGGATATCAATTTGCCGCATTGAACAAAGACGAACAAATTATCCATAAAGATCTTTGCAAAATTTTTGACCATAGTAAACTCCTCCCGATTGGAAAAATTGTCGAAAGATTCCCCGAAACTAGATACATTCGATACACCGCAGATGCAGCCTCGACTGGCACAGGGCATGGAGCAAACGAGCTTATCGCCGTTTATCCTTACGGGAAATACAAGACCAGCATCAACTGGTACACGAAAGTCGGCAATGCGAAAATTTCACAAAAGATTTCGGGCATTCCAGTCGTAGGTGACACATCGCAACGAGTGCTCGCCGTAACGCGCAACCAAACCGACAGCTTGGACTTTTTTGAATTCCATCCGAAGGGATTACAGTTCTACGGCAAGTGGAATGTCTGCATCGAAAACGAAAATAATCAAGCACCGCTCTACTGGCTCGGCGAAACAACCCGCAGATGGTTCTACTTCGAAAAGCAAAGTGGTTCCAAGAATCGTTGCGTTACAACAAACGAACTTAGAGATCTCGCCAACATTTCTGACGAAAACGGCATTTCAATCGGATTCCCCTATTGGGCCGAAACGCTCGTCGGTGGCACGTACCAGGCAGCGCTCAAAATTCCTCTTTATTCTAGATACGCAGGCATTCCTGACGGAAACGCAATAACCGTCAAGACCAGCAACAAGTGGATTGCAGCAGAATACGATTCCGAACCACGTGAAATCATCATTCTTGGAGAAGATCTGCCCGAAGCGGGAGCTTCCATTACAATTCAGGTTACCGACGAACAAAAACGGAAAACGACAAAAGAATTTGACATCCCTGGAATTTAATGGTTTTATTGAACGCAATTTTGTAAATTCAATACAAACTTATTTCCAAGGAGACTTCATGCATTTTCTAAAATTAAAGCCGATTGCGGTAACCATCGCAGCAATGGGATTTGTCGCCTGTGGCGACAGTACTGACGCAAAAATCGAGAGTTGCGAAGTAACATCTCAAAAACCGCTCACACTCGAAACAGTCCAGCAAGGAGTTTCGGTTAAAATCATAATCGATTTAAAAGATGGCAAATTGCTCCAAACGTTTATCGCTGGTCAAGACTTTTCTGAACAAAGTTGCAGAGAGTTTAACGAAGACGACGATTACGAAAACGTTTACTGCATGGGCAACAAGCTCGTCACCACTAGCAAACAATCCTATTCTGAAACCGATTTCAACAGGCTTGAGCAACAGTACATCAACGAGTGCAACGACGCAAATTAGCGAACACTTTATAATTTATAATTCGCTATAGTGGACTAGCTTTCGCCTGTTGTTCAGCGCCACGCGTATTGTATCGCGAACAACATCTCGCAGTCGAGGAAAATCCACCGGATGGACAGCAATACGCGGGGTGCCAAACGGAAATTTCAATATTCCCTCTGCATAAACAAAAGCCGCTTTTTCTGTGGCCTTGGGTATACCCGCAAAACTTGCTACAGGCGACGCATAACGCACACCGTCAACAGTAGTCAACGAGAAGCGATCTTCGTACAACATTTTTTCTGCACGGACTTGCCCCGGCAAGAACTTGTTGCTAAACCAAGTCGGTGGAACAAACGCAACAGGAGCTTCAGCATTTCCGTTTTCATCGGCAAAAAGTTTTTTCCACGCACCAAGAGCTGCCTGCAAAAGGCGGCTCGATTCATATTCGCAAAGCCCAGCAAATTCTGCTTCGCCCGAAGTCAGGTTCATGCCAATGAGCCCCGCATAGCTACGCCCCTGGCTGAATTCGGCTTTATGCTTAAAGCCATGCAGCGCAAGCTCAAAGCCATCGGACTTTAATTTTTGGAGAACGCTGCGAAATTCCGCGATAGCTTCGTCCGACGCATTTTCTGTATCAGGAATAACCAACACACTAAAAGGCGCCCCCACCAATTCCTTGAGTTCTTCGAGAATCGGAAGCGACGTGCGGAAATTCCACACCGAAAAATCATGAAAACAAAGGAGAAAACGCTTGCACATGAAAAAAATTATAGAAAAAAGAAGTAGACAGTAGGCGGTAGACAGTAGGCAGTAAATAGCGAAAAAAGAGCCTCAAAATTGCAAAAACACTTCCTACTTCCTACTTCCTACGTCCTACTAAAAGCTACATTTACTTTACTATGTTCGAATCTATCATTCTCGGCCTGTTGCAGGGCCTCGCCGAATTTCTCCCCATCTCCAGCTCTGGCCATTTAGTGCTCGGGCACGAACTTTTAGGCATGAACGAAGCAGGCATGTTCTTCGACATCATGCTCCACGCAGGTACACTGCTCTCGATCTTTGTGGTGTTCCACAAGAAGATTACGGACATCATCGTCGGTTGCCTCCGCCGTGACCGCGACCAGCTCCGCGAAGCAGGCTACATCATTCTCGCCAGCATCCCGACAGCGCTCATCGGCCTCGGCTTCAAGGACGCTCTCGAAAGCCTGTTCGAAAATCCGCGCGCCGTCTGCGTTGCAGAACTTTTCACCGGCCTTTTGCTTTTCACATCGCAGTGGGGCCCAACCGGCGCCAAGCACCCGAATAACGAAGGCGTCAAGATGAACTGGTGGCGCGCCCTCGTGACCGGCACCGTGCAAGGCATCGCCTGCATCCCGGGCATCAGCCGTAGCGGTTCGACCATCAGCGCCATGATGTTCATGGGCGTGAACCGCAAGTACGCCGGCGAATTCAGCTTCCTCATGAGTATCCCCGCCGTCGGCGGTGCAGCACTCCTCGATTGCATCAAGTGGATTAAATGCCAAAGCATGACTCCGGAAAAAGCGCTCCTCAATCCGGAAAAGGCATTGAAATGCGTCGATGCAGGCGGATTCACCCCAGAACTCTTGGTTGGCATGATTGTCGCGTTTATCTTCGGAATCATCGCCCTCAAGTGGCTCATGAACTTTGTACAAAAGGGCAAGTTCCAGCACTTCGCCTGGTACGTCTGGGCTGTGGGTATTTTGGGATTAATTTTCCTGAAATAGACTTTATATGCAAAGCGCCCGTTCACAGAATCGTGAACGGGTTCTTTTTTATAGCTCCAGCCATCTCAGCGTCGGCGGAAAGTTGCTGCATAGCAGTTCGTTTTTTCACAAGTTCCTTAGCCTCATTGATTTCACCAACCAGCTGCTCAGTAGTGGGCAGATACAAGTTATATTCAGTAGCAAGGATAGTCTTGTTGCCTTCGGGCAAAGTCATTTTCACTGCAGAATCGTTTTTGCCCGCGCACAGAAGAATGCCGATAGTCGGATTTTCATCGGGAAGCTTTTCGATACGGTCATGATAATTCACATACATCTGGAGTTGGCCGATATCCTGGTGCGTGATTTTTCCCGTCTTGTTTTCAAACCCAAGTAGAACCATCGGATCCTTGATGACCTCTTGCGGAGTTTCAGGAATGCGTTCCTTGCGAGCAACAGCCAGCACAGATTCCTTGTCATTACTGAGCAAAAGACGTTCGTATAACTGACTGTTGATTTGACGTTCGAGTTCGCGACCGTTCCAGGAATTGTTCACGGCTTCAAGCTCGTAATATTCGCGCTTGTCGGGGTCGGAAATTGCAATAAGCATCTTATATTGAGACCAGTTCAATTGCGTCCGCACTGCGGACGCAATTGGGTACAATAGGAAAAATTGACGAGCGCGTTCAATTTGCCGAATACCAAACCCGCTCCCATACTCTGCATCCAGCTTTTCTGCAAGCGATTTAACGATATATGCCCCGTAATCGGCACGCTTCTTGCCATGCTGTTCTTCTTCAAAAATCCGCTTGCCAAGTTTCCAGTACATCTGGACACGGCAGAAATCAACGCTCCTGACCGCGTTTTCCCGCGCTGTCTCGATGATTTGCTTGGCATCTTGAACCAGTTTCACTGAGATAACTTCTTTTGACTTCATTACAGCCTCCTTTTGCCGCATATTGCGGACGGTTGATGTTAGAGGCGTCCCCTTTACCCCGAAATCCCGGAATAAAAAAAGACGCATTTTTCCATTAGACGAAAAAACACGTCGGGCATCAATGTACCTAATATCAAAAATGTTGGCTAGGGGTGTAAGAAAATTTCACACGACTAAGAGTCCTTAATCAACTCCGCGAGTTCATTTTGCGCATCGGGATTGTTTGCATAGTTCCGCATGACGGATTTCATGTCGAGAAGGATGCAGTGGATTTTGTGGTAATTTTGGCCACGATCTTTCCAATCGCCGTAGATATAGCCGACGCGCTTCATTGCATAAACGTCATTGCGAGGTAGCACCGCGACCGCGGCAATCTCATCCCATTTTCCAGCATCCGCACAATACGGCATAATGAATGCGTTGTAGATAGATTTTGGCAGAGCGTCATTCTGAGAATGCGTAGCATTCGAAGAATCCAGGCCCAATATTTCATTCCAATGTGTTTCCACATATTCCGCATAAGCCATCTGCTTGCACACAGATTCCGCCCCCGGCAAATGCGAATTGAAACCAGTCAAGCCGTATTTGTAGTACTTGGAATCAAGGATATACACTCCTGCATTGTCATTGCGAGGCGAAGCCGCGGCAACCTCATCTCCACATTCCATAACCATAATGGTATCTGGGCGGAGCGTGGAACGATGTTTTTCGTCCTTATCATCGTCATCCTGATATTTGACGCCATCATCATTCTTTGAACCTTCAACGACAAACTTAAGGTGAGGATTAAAATCGGACTTGCTCAAACCCTGCGGCAAATTTTCGAAAATCTTGTCGACCATCGCTTCCCATACGGGAGCAAATTTGTTTACTCCGAAATAAAATTCGTTTGCCGTTTTTCCGTCTTCGGTTTTATGCCCCGCAAGATACTCCACAATTCGAGCCAAATCAGCAAGCAAGTTCATATCGCGGTCGTTAAATGTCTTCGCAAGTTTGGAATTGATTGCGTTACAGAACAGATCATAATCAAAATCCAACAGCGGCTCTTCAGACGGTTCTATGCCGAACAGGAATCCAAGTTTTGCAAGTGCATCGTGAACGCAGAACTTATGAACATGCGTAATAAGCGTATCTTCGTTATAATTGACTTTACGGGCAATAAAGTCAAGATAAACAAGATTCTGTTCATCTTCTGTAATGACGGGTTGAACAGCCTTGATTGTTCTACCCCAATTGATTTTTCCGTGAGCCCCTTTCTTGTAAAGAATTTCCTTTTCGTCAAGGTAGCCGAAATCAAGAAAATTCCGGATAACATTCAAGTACGAAACCATCGGAAATTCAGATTCGCCATGTTCCTCTGCGAATGTGGAAATAGAGGAATCCTGATGAATCTGTTCCTGCAACGAAGGGTCAGAAAGCACCGTAAAAAGATTGACGACGCATTCCCGCAATTCTTCTTCGGGGAGCTCGCGCAAGGCCAAGTCATCTTTGAAATATCCCAAAGGAAAGATGATACTTTTTTCTAGCGTTCCATCTTCCTTTGATTTTTCACAACGAATGCCGACGAACTCGGTCTCCGAATTCGCCTTGGATTCGCAGGAACATATTTCGTTTAGCTTTTGCATCAAGGATTACAGCGTTGGCGATGCTACAAATGCGACAAGATTCGACTTGTCCTTGAAAACGTCAAAGCGTTCTTTCCCTTCAGACGGTTTTTCAAAGAAGTTAATCAGCTTTTCCAACGTGTCGATACCATCTGCAAAAATCTGCGGACGCTTGAACTTGAATACGTCATCCCACAAGAACTTTAAAACCTTTTCGGCAAAGACCTTGTCGTCGATAATGCAGCCCACGTTGCTCACAAACCAGACTCCGAGCCGCTTGTCTTCGGTGCTGGAAAGACCCTTGAGGGTGGCCGTAATTTTGGCGTTGATCCATCCCCAGAATTGTCCCCATTTAATACCGGTATCGTCAATCTCCGCTTCGTATTGTGTTTTGACAGCGGGCTTAGTGAGGTCAAATTCGTTGCGAACCAGTTCCATGTCGAAACGGCGCTGGAATGCGTTATCCAACGTGAACACATTCTGGTCGCTGGTGTTCATCGTCGCCAAGATGGAAAGGTTAGGCGGTAGGCGGATCGCCGTATTCGCATTGAAGTGAATTTCCTTTATTTTGATTTCTTCAATAGGTTCACCGTCGTTCCGTTCTTGGTAAGAACCATCATCCAGTTTTGTTGCTTTGCGGATATACGCATTAACATCATCGTTCTGGACAAAATACTGGCTCCAGCCTTCTGTAAACGTGTTTACCGCCGCATTTGCAGGGTCGTTGCCGAGAGAGTCCGTTTCGACAGCCTTGAGCCTATCCAACAACTGGAAGGTGTCACCGAAAATGGCAGCCGCATTACCGCGGTTGATTTCTTCGATAACTAGGTAAAAATGTTCATTAGGATTAAGGTACGCCCGCTTGATAATTTGCGTAAACGGCCCAGGAGTAAATTCGTAGGTGACGTGACCGTTGACTTTCGGTAAAATCTGACCGATGAATTCGGCGTTGGTGTATTCCGGGTGGAACACGACACGAACCTTGTTCTTCTCAGGAACGTCCTTCAGTTGCTCTCTGATTTTATTGCTCTTACCGCACCCCGGAACACCATAGTAGATGATTTGGGAAGGTTTAGAATTAAACGAAGGGCTGCTAGCAGGAGTTGAATCTTTCTTTTCAACCAAAGCGTCTAAAATATTTTGCTCTTGTAGAAAAGTTATCAATCTATTTTTGTTTAATGCATCATTTAAATGAGATGAAAGATTCTTCAATATCTTTGTAAAATCATCTTCAACAATATCTTTTTCTTCCAAATAACAATGAACATTATCATAAGTAAAATCACTTATTAATTGTTCAAATCGCTTCTGTACGAGAGGTGTATTCCATTGCATTGCTGAACACAAATTTTCAGAATACCTTTTTTGCAAAACATCTAAAAAGTCTGTGTAAATAGAATTTATAGAAATAAAATTAGAGAAACGATTAAGCCATAGGAATAGTAGTGCATATTTTAGCTGGCTCCTTCCTAGATATGCATCTTCGTTTGCAAAATGTACATAGGCATCATCTGCAACACGAATAGTACCATTGTCACAAATGAGAAGTCGTGGATGGCGCGTTGGAAAATCTAAGGGAGTTCTCGATGTTAATGAATTTTTGACGGCATTAGCACTAAAAAAATTACTTCCAACATCATAGTCTTTACTTTGGCCTAAACTCTGCGAAAAATTTTTTGTATCAAGAGAAATGGAACTTACAGGATTTGAAATTTGCACAACACGTCCAACAAGTTCAACAAATGTATCTTTATCACTTTTATTTTGTGTATTGCAAAAATGATTTTTAGTTTTTTGAAACTCATCCGTTGCTAAAAAATACTTTATTTCACTAACAAATTGTGTGCCGCCTTGAGATTCTATATCATTTCCAGAATAAAGGGAAGCCATCTTGGAATACAATTTTTTCAAGCTATCTTTCGACAAATACATAATTCTACTTCTCCTTTATTGTTTCAGTCAATGTTTTCGCGACAACCCAACCGAGTATCGGCGGAACTGCATTCCCAATAACTTTATACCTTGATTGCAAAGGGATTTTGCTAAAGTCAAAATTGTCAGGGAAAGACTGAATTCTTGCGATTTCACGGACGGTAAAACGTCTGTTTTCAATCGGATGAGTTATCCCACAGTTTTCTGGCTGAGACGAAGCCGTAATCGTTCCATTGATTTCGCCAAAAGCAAATCTTCTAAAAAATTTTGGGGAATGGTATTTCTTGGGATTGTCATAAATTTTCTTAAAGCGAGGCGTCAATTCCTCTGGAGGAATATCCTTCCATGATTTCCCTTCGCGATAACTTTCTGGCATCTTATCATACTCAAAATCTTTCTTGAAATAATTCAAAGCTTTTGCCCCATGTGCACATGGGCCTATTTTCTCAATCATGTTTTGAGTGGCTTTTGTATATTCCCAAAAGTCTTCTTTAGGGACATCCTTCAAGATAGAACCAAGAAGTAACTTTTCTTGTTTGCCAAAAGATTCCGATGGGATGTTTTCTTTTTGGACAAGTTCTTTTAGCTTTTCGAAATCAAACGAGCCTATTTTCTTATCAACACCAACAATCAATACACGGTATCTTTTTTGCGGAACTCCGTAATCACTCGCACAAACTAATTGCATCGAAACGTTATAACCGAGTTTTTCCATTCGAGCCTTAATTTCATTTGGCACAGTTGTTTTTCCGTCAGGCATTTTAGACGAAAGGATTCCTCGAACATTTTCGAATAAAAATGCTTTGGGCTTTTTCTTTTGAGAAATCTTATACTTTAAGATTCGTTCACATTCCTCAAACAATGTACCACGGCCATTTTTATCGTTTACGCCTTTACGGTTTCCAGCATTGGAAAATGGTTGGCACGGAAATCCAGCGATCATGACATCGAAGTCGGGAAATTCTTGGTCCTCAATTTCTCGAACATCCTTACATATTGATTTTGCAGAATCTTTCACAAGCAAAGCATTGCTGTTATAACAGTTGACAGCATCAGGATCAAAATCATTTGCGAAAACGACATCGGTATCAAGACGTTCATAATCCTTTCCAGAAAAAGAGAACCCGCCTAGAAAACCCAAGTCTAATCCACCACATCCAGAAAATAAGGACAGAACTTTTATTTTCTTTTGCGTTTGCTTCTTCGATGTCGGCACTTTTCGCTCCATTTTGAAAGTGAACGAGTACACTCTCGCGGGAGCGGTTCTGGCCGATTCGCGTGGCCGGAGTGCGGGCAAAAAGAAACGGCGGGGAGCCGACTCACTCCTCGCCTAAAAGCGCGACATTTTCAAAAGAATACAATACACCCGCATAATCTTGCAATGGATTGCTTCACCCTTTTAGGGTTCGCAATGACGTTGCAAAACAATCCCAGGCGGATACAATACGCCCAGGGTACACTACGCCCATGCGATCCACGGGCGGTGGCGAGTCATTGTCTTATTCTCGTTGCTGAAAGTGTCGAAGTTCCAAGTAGAGGACAAGAGCTAAACTCAGCGAGTTCACCCCTGTTCTGCACTTGTCCAGTATTTTTTGGATACAAAAAAGGCGTGGAGTTGAATGCATTTATCTACCTGAGGCCTTCGACTGCCCGCAACGAATAAACGCAAACAACTCACGCCCCAAAAGGTCGTGCGGCATAAACAAATACAAATTTGCTATGTAGCCAAACGATGCGGCAGGCGGTGACCTGTCGCAGACGTGAGCGTCCGTCTTGTTCTCGTTGCAGAAATTGTCGAAGTTTCAAGTAGAGAACAAGAGAAAACTCTATTTTACGGGTGAAATATAGTTTTTTTGGAATGGCAAAAGATGACACCAACCCCATCCAAGGAAAAAAATGCGTTTTTTTTGATTTATTCTTGACAAACACTCTTTGATGGATTATATTTTAGTGAACAAATGTTCTAGTGCTCAAAATTTCAAAACATTGCGGTTTTTACGCTTGTACGCAAGGAGGTAACGATGAAAATAAAAGTTATGGATGCAGAAATTTCTGTGCAAAAAGTCGGTAACGAGGATTACATTTCGCTGACCGATATGCTCAAGGCTAAAGACGGGGATTTCTTTATAACAGATTGGTTGAGAAACCGTAATACGCTAGAATATATTGGGATTTGGGAAAAAGTCTACAATCCAAATTTTAATTATGGCGAATTCGCCACAATTAAAGATCGATCAGGTCTCAACAGCTTTAAAATCAGCGTTAAAGAATTTCAGGCTAGAACTAATGCCGTTTCTTTAGTTGCCAAAGCCGGCCGATATGGTGGGACCTACGCACATAAAGATATTGCATTTGAATTTGCAATGTGGATTAGTGCAGAATTCAAAATATACATGGTTAAAGAGTTTCAGCGTCTTAAATCTGCCGAGCAGGCTCAACTAGGCTGGTCCGTGCGTCGCGAACTGTCGAAAATCAACTACCATATTCATACGGACGCAATCAAGCAGAATTTAATTCCGGCTACACTTACAAAACAGCAGATAAGTATGATTTATGCAAACGAAGCTGATGTTTTGAATGTAGCCTTATTTGGATTTACCGCCAAGGAATGGCGCGATGCACATACCGATTTGCAAGGCAATGTCCGCGACTATGCGACAGTAAACCAGCTTATATGTCTTTCAAATATGGAATCGTTGAATTCAGTCCTAATCAAGGAGGGCTTACCGCAACCAGAGCGATTGCAAAAACTGAATCAAATTGCAATTTCGCAGATGACTGTGCTAGAATCCATTAGCGAGAATAAACTGCTGAAATAAGGCAAGACAACAAGCTATTTTTTTTGGAATGCCGCAAGCGGCAGAAGCGAGGGGGATGCCTCCCCCACCTATCTCTGATTCAACCAATAGGCGAAAAAATAATCCGAGAGTCGATAGGTTCCGTTTTCCTCCGTAAGTACAAGTTTGTTTTTTAGCCCCTTCAAGGACGCTTGCACACTACTTGGCGAAGACAACCCATATTTGGCAACGAATGCACCCGAGGTCACTTCACGGGCAACGCCTTCCTGCGCAATGGCTAGCAAAAGCATTTTCTGTCTTAAAGAGAACATCGTAAACATATCCTTATATTGCTGTTCCTGCATAAGAATGATATTTTGCAAAGCAACATTTAAAAATTCCTGCGGGCAATCGCCATTTTCGGGCGTCAAAGCAAACAATTCGTTCATCAGCATTTGAACAAACCAAGTCGTTCCTTCAAAAAGCGAATAGACCTCGCGAATGACATCAGCATCAATTTTCTTGTTTTTTAACGCGAACATTTTTTTTGCAAATTCACAATAGACATCTACGGGGATTGCCTCGAGATTCATTGAAATTGCACTTTGATAAAAAGGTTTATTGCGAGAATAGAACATTTCATTCAAGATATGCTGTCGCGATCCTGAAAAAATAAAGCGGGTATTGTTGCACTGCTGAATTTTCGTGCGCAAAAGAGCCTCTACGCTCGTTTCTTCATATTCCGCAATTTGCTGAAACTCGTCGATGGCGACAATGCACGGACGCTTTTCAGATTCCAAATAATCGAAAATTTCGTCAAGAGTCTTTTGCGGAGTCTTAATTTCGCCAAGCTTAAGTTCAAACGAAGGTTCGCCCGTATTGGAATCTAATTTAAACGCAAAACGCAAAGTCGAAACGATTTCAAAAAAACGCTCATACCATTTCTTTTGTTGAGCCTGTTCTTTTTGAACAGCCTTGCTAAACTCGTAGATAAATTCTTCTATTGATTTTGTGGCGTAAATATCGACAAAGAAAGTTGAATAGTTCTTCTTTACCTTAGGCAACTTGTAAAAATGATGAATCAATCCGGATTTGCCGAGCCTTCTAGGACTCGACAAAACGATGTTTCTGCCGTTTGCTATATGCTTTTGCAAAAGCTCAATTTCTGCTTCGCGGTCGCAAAAGAACTCAACAGGAATATCCGACCCGATAACAAAAGGATTAGTCAAATCCATTTCAGCCTCCAATTATCATAACTATGATTATTATAAATATAATAATTATTTTTACAATAATCAAAAAAAAACACACAATTATTCATTTCATAATAACCATCTTTACAATAATGGATGGTCGCATACACGTTCTCTAGTCTTTCGTCTTAATTGGCACGGTTCTTGCATATATTAGCGCGAAAACAAGGCAGAACGATTGTTTTGTTTCATTTTGAAACTAGGTAATCGTTAAAACCGCTTAAAAATTTAACAGCAAACGAAAAACAGCGACCTTAACACGAAACCTTATATACCGCGCGAAGCGCCAAATTAATCTTTCGTCTTTCGTCTCTAGTCTTTCGTCTAAAACAGGAGATTAAAATGGCAACAGAAAAGATGGAGTTTCAGACCGAAGTTCGCGACATGCTGAACTTGATGATCAATTCTCTTTACAGCAACAAAGAAATCTTCCTCCGCGAATTGGTTTCTAACGCAGCAGACGCCTTGGACAAGCGCCGTTTCCTCTCGCTCTCGAACTCCAGCCTCCTCCCGGTGGGCACGCAGTTGCGCATCGATATTTCGGTGAACAAGGAAGGCAAGCGCCTCGTTGTCGAAGACAACGGTATCGGCATGAACAAGGAAGACTTGATCAACTGCTTGGGCACCATCGCCCGTAGCGGTACCAAGAACTTCATCAAGAACCTCAAGGATGGCGACAAAGGCAGTGTCGATTTGATTGGCCAGTTCGGTGTGGGTTTCTACTCCGTATTCATGGTCGCGAAGAAGGTCGAAGTTTTGACGCTCAAGGCCGGCGAGACGCAGGGTTACCTGTGGGCCTCCGAAGGCACGGGCGATTTCGAAATTTCTGAAGCCCCGCTCGACAAGGTCGGCACCAAGATTACGCTTTACCTGAAGGATGACGAAGACGCCGAAGATTTCGCCAGCGAATGGAAGATCAAGGACATCGTCCAGAAGTACAGCGGTTTCGTGAGCTACGGCATTTACTTCCACCCGGAAGCAAAGAAGAACGACAAGGGCGAACTCGAAGAAAAGCCCGAAGAACGTTTGAACGAAAAGACTGCTTTGTGGCGCCAGAGCGAAAAGGAAGTCACCGAAGAACAGTACAAGGATTTCTACAACGTCATCAGCCACGAAGCCGACGAACCGGCCGCCTGGAGCCAC